>JAFAAT010000092.1 GCA_023426425.1 Bacteroidota bacterium
ATTCGATCATAGACGGCTCTTAGACCGAGTATTTTCCGTCGTTATGATCTAAAAAATTATGTGTATTTTCAGAAAAACCTTAACTTCACATCTGTATTTACCTCAGGTAAACACACGCTCTTTTATCCAAACTGCTAAAAACTAAATTCTATGGCTATTGTAGTTTCCGGCCCGAAGCTCAAAGGCAAGGCCGGTGGATTTTCTTATTATCAGGATGCAAACGGAAACACCCGCGCTCGCCAGCGCAGGTCCACTCCTAACAACCTCCAAAAAGCGGGCAACGCACTCGGACTTGCACTGTCCATCGAGTTTGCCAACATCTCCCGCACAGCTAAGCTGATCAAGCAAACGATGCCGGGGCACTTACCCTACTACTCCGACGCCGATTACTTCGGCCGACTGGTCGCACTACTCAGGTACGCTGCCGACATGCACTCCGACGTTGAAAGAGGTGCACGCAACTGCTTCGATGGAAACCCTTTCTACCTCAGAGGCTTCGAGTTCAACAAAAACTACCACCTCTCCGACCTGCTGCAGAACCTGGAAGTTTCCACTAAGCTCGACACCAAAACCGGCACGGTATCTCTTCATATCGATTCATTTTCCCCACGCTCTGAGCTCCACTTTCCCACCAAAGCCAAATATTTCCAGATCGTGATCAATGGCTCCTCAGTCAATGATGAGGATCGCAACTTCGCAATGGAGGTAAGCGATCTGATTCCCATCACCCACAAACCCACCGGCCCAATCGATCTGTCCGTCGACATCCCACACATGCCTGGCGATTTACTGCTTGGCTCCGTCGGAATTCTATTCTATGAGGAGGTCTACGGCATCCCCCAGATGATGCGCGGTCGTGGCTGCATGCAGATCTTCGATCTCGGCTTCAATCAGCCTAAGCACAACAAATCCCGTCCCTCAGGCTCCCCGGCACCAGCCAGGAAGAGCTACAAGGAACACATGGACCATCTTGACACTACGCTTAAGCTTAAATTTAAACTACCCACCATAGCCACCGGCACAAAGAACAAACAACCCGCCGGTGATTTTGATGGTAAGTTGCAGACCCTGCGACGAAAACTGTTCTTCCACCGCATCCGGCAACTTCAGAAGGGTAGGGCATAGTCAGTTCATGACCTCACGCTTCAAAAAAACAAAGACACGAAAACACAAAAAAACATCCTCTCCCTCTGTGGAACTCTGCGTCTCCTCATCCCGATAGCTATCGGGACTGTGAAACTTCTATCTCTCACGTTTCAAAAAAACAAGGACACAAAAACACAAAAAAACATCCTCCCCCCTCTGTGGAACTCTGCGCCTCCTCTGCGTCTCCTCATCCCGATAACTATCGGGACTGTGTAACTTATCTTTCCTACGTCAAAAAGACGAAGTCACGAAACCACAAAAAAACCTCCTCCCCCATGCTGTGCTCAATTCAGGGTTACAGCGGTAGATTTTGTATCTCGTGCGTTGAGCCAGGACCGGAACTGCCGGATCATCTGCCGGTGGTGGGTAGGGGCAGTGAACAGTCTAAACCTGTTTCTTGAAGTGGTAAAATGACTGTTTACAAGAACGCGCTTGTCGTCGCAAATGAAGATCAGCACTTCCCTTTCTTCTCCCACAGCACTGATGTTCTTGCTGATGATCTGGAAGACCTCTGGTGCTTCGGGATGTCGAAAGGTGAGCAGTCGCTGATCCTGGAGGAATTCTTCCAGTAGTTTCATATTCTCAGCGAGGAAAAAAGGAGTTTTTACTTCGCTGAAGCGGATCAGGTCGACATAGCGCCTCACCGCAACAGCCATAGGCACAGCTAAGAGCACAAATGTGAGAACGATTACTGAGCTTCCCGATTTAAGGTCTTTGACGATAAGGAAGACCCAAATGAGCCTGACAAAAAATGCAACCAGCAGTGTAGAATACAAAAGGGGCATCAGGGTCATCCTCCGGAAAGGGTACCGTCGGTGCTTCTTTATAAAGGACAGGTCGCGGAGCAGGCGGCTATCCCAGTCTTGCTGTCCGTGCTGCTGTGGAAGGGCTTTCAATGGTTATTGAGTGGTTCTGTTTTTGTGTTAGCAAACTGTATTCTCAGGCCATAGACTGCGCAATGAGTTCTGCAATATCCATCACCTTCACCTCGTCTTCTTTTTCTTTGTTTTTCACCCCGTCGGTGAGCATCGTAGTGCAGAAAGGACAGTTGGCAGCAATGATGGTTGCTCCCGTGTTGATGGCTTCTTCTGCGCGTTCGAAGTTGATGCGGGTGTTGCCGGGTTCCTCTTCCTTAAACATCTGCGCACCGCCCGCTCCGCAACAAAGGCCATTGCTACGGCAGCGCTTCATCTCGATGAGCTCTGCATCCAGCACCTGCAGTACCTCCCTGGGGGCTTCATAAATACCATTGCCTCTGCCCAGGTAGCAACTGTCGTGATAGGTAATTTTCCTGCCCTTGAAGCTGCCTTCTTCTTTCATTCGCACCTTGCCCTCATTAATGAGCTGCTGAAGGAAGGTAGTATGATGGATCACCTCATACTCACCACCAAGCGCAGGGTATTCGTTTTTGAGAATATTGAAGCAGTGGGGGCAGGCTGTGACAATCTTTTTGATGCCATAGCCATTCAGCACCTGGATATTGTTATAGGCCATCATCTGGAAGAGGAACTCATTACCAGAACGCCTTGCAGGGTCGCCTGTACAGGATTCTTCCTTGCCGAGAATGGCGAACTTCACGCCAACCTTGTCGAGTATCTGAGCGAAAGCCTTAGTAATACGCTGTGCGCGCTGATCAAAACTGCCTGCACAACCTACCCAAAATAATACTTCCGGCGTTTCGCCATTTGCGGCATATTCTGCCATGGACTTTATCTGCATAACTTATTGATCTAATTGATTAGGATTGAGCGGAGAGTTCTTCTGCCCATTTGTCTCTGTCGTCCGGGCTAAACTTCCACGGAGCCATGTTGTTTTCAATATTGCCGCTCATAAGGTTCCACTCCTGGGGCGCATTGCTTTCTTCCATGATCAGGTAGCGGCGAAGCTGATCGATGATGTTCAGTGGCTCAATGCCTACGGGACAGGCCTCTACACAAGCCTGGCAGGTGGTGCAGGCGCGAAGCTCTTCGACAGTGATGTAGTCATGCACCAGCGATTTGCCATCGTCTTCAAAGGAGCCGTTCTTATCAATGTTTCTGCCCACTTCCTCGGTTCTGTCACGAGTGTCCATCATGATCTTACGAGGAGAGAGTTTCTTACCTGTGATGTTGGCCGGGCACACAGCAGTACAACGTCCGCACTCGGTGCAGGAATATGCATCAAGCAGGTTCTTCCAGCTAAGATCCATTACATCCTTTGCTCCAAACCTTTGTTGCGCAGGTTGTTCACCCGTTGGAGTTGGAGCCAGTTCAGGTTGCATCATATACAGCACCTCATTCTGGATCTCCTTCATGTTCTTCATTTCGCCCTGGGGCTTAGTGCGCATGTAATAGGTGTTGGGAAATGCCAGTATCACATGCAGATGCTTGGAGTAGGGCAGGTAGTTCAGGAACACAAAGATTCCTGCGATGTGCAGCCACCAGGCACCTCTTTCTATCCCGACCAGTGTAGATGCATCCATATTGGCGAACAGGGGAGTAATGATGCCTGATACCCAGAAGTCAGCGGTTTGTACTTCTCCATAGTGTCCATAGCCCTTAATTTGAAGTGCCTTGTCGGATGCGTTCATGATCAGGAAGAGTGTCATTAGCACAATCTCGAAAATGAGGATATAGTTTGCATCATCTCTGGGCCAGCCATTGAGTTCTTTCATATTAAGCCTTCTGACTTTGGCGATGTTCCTTCTCAGAAGGAAGATGATGCAGGAGGCAAGCACCAGGAAGGCGAGTATTTCAAAGAAATTGATGACGAAAGTGTAGAAGTCTCCCAGGTGAGGTGCAAACAGTCGGTGCGTACCAAAGATTCCGTCCAGTATGATCTCGAGGATTTCGATGTTGATAATAATGAACCCCGCATACACAAAGAAGTGGAGGATGGCCGGGAATGGGCGTTTGAACATTTTCTTTTGCCCGAAAGCGATGAGCAGCACATTTCTCCATCGCTGGCCGGGGTTGTCGGAAAGGTCTTCGTCGCGCCCCAGTAGGATATACCTTCTGATCTTTGCGGCATTCTTTGCGAAGATGTAAATAGCGACGGCCGTGAGTAAGATGAAAAGTACCTGTTGTACAACCTCCATGAACTGATGCTTGTTTCGGGGTGTAAAATAGGAGGTTTTGGGGGAAAAAGGAAGATTGTCGTTCGTAACTGTACTTGCTCAGTCGCATAAGCGAAGCTGCTCTAGCAGATCGAGTGACATGGAGGGAGTGTGGAAATATTAGTGACTGGTAACTCAGAAGAGGAATGCCGAGTAGACATAAAAAAACTGACAGGTTACTCACATCGCACCGCTACAACCGCCTACCCTTGCTACATTCCTGTCCTGGGGGAGTTCAGCAGGAGCTGGTCGTGCAAGACCTGCCAGGGCGGCAAAGATAGGAAAGCTTTTTGATTTTCAAAGCATGAATCAAAACCAATGGCCGCTTTTTGGAACCAGCAGTGAAGCTATGTCATACGTCTTGTTGCATCGCAAACGGATGAACAGGCAACATAACGCTCAGCTACATTCAATAACTCGGTTGCCTGAGGAGATAAAAATTAGCATTTTCTATCCTGTCAGTTTTTCATATTAATACTATACCTTTGCACCCTATTTTCAGAAAAAGCAATTAATAATTCATAAAAATGGCAGACTTACGCTTACAGCGCAACTTTGGTATTGCAGCGCACATCGATGCCGGTAAAACCACTACTACAGAACGTATTCTTTATTACACGGGTGTCAATCACAAAATTGGTGAGGTGCATGAAGGTGCAGCCACAATGGACTGGATGGCGCAGGAACAAGAGCGTGGTATCACCATCACTTCTGCTGCAACAACCTGCTTCTGGAACTTCCCTACTTCTCAGGGACAACCATTGCCAGGTGCAAAAAAATACAAATTCAACATCATCGATACTCCAGGTCACGTTGACTTTACCGTTGAGGTAGAACGTTCTCTTCGTGTACTGGATGGACTCGTCGCTCTATTCTCTGCTGTAGATGGCGTCGAACCACAGTCTGAGACTGTATGGCGCCAGGCTAACCGCTATAAAGTACCACGTCTCGGCTTCGTAAACAAGATGGACCGCATTGGTGCAGACTTCCTTGCGGTCGTTAAACAGGTGCGCGAAATGCTTGGTGCCAAATCTGTACCGCTCCAGCTTCCCATTGGCGCTGAAGATAACTTCAAAGGTGTGGTGGATCTGGTAACAATGAAGGCAATTGTATGGGATGATGCCACTCAGGGTATGACTTATACCGAGTCTGAAGTTCCTGCAGATATGAAGGAAGAAGCTGAATACTGGAGAGCTCAACTCGTGGAGGCTGTAGCTGAATATGATGACCAGTTGATGGAGAAGTTCTTCGACGATCCTAACAGCATCTCTGAAGAAGAAATTCATGTGGCTATCCGTAAAGCAACTATTGACCTGAGCATCATCCCAATGCTTTGTGGATCTTCCTATAAGAATAAAGGGGTACAGAAGATGTTGGATTGTGTGATCCGCTACCTGCCTTCTCCTGTAGATATCGAAGCGATTAAGGGAACCAACCCTGATTCAGGTGAAGAAATGCTGCGTAAGCCGGATCCTAAGGAGCCATTTGCTGCTTTGGCCTTCAAGATCATGACCGATCCTTTCGTGGGTCGTCTGGCGTTCTTCCGTGCCTATTCCGGCCGCCTGGATTCTGGTTCTTACGTACTGAATGTACGCACCGGAAAGAATGAGCGTATCTCTCGTATCATGCAAATGCACGCTAACAAGCAAAACCCGATCGATTATATCGAAGCTGGTGATATTGGTGCGGCAGTTGGATTCAAGGACATTAAGACAGGGGATACTCTGTGTGATGAAAAGAACCCAATTGTACTGGAGAACATGTTCATCCCTGAGCCTGTAATCGCAATCGCTGTTGAGCCTAAGACTCAGGCGGACGTAGATAAGATGGGTATGGCAATCGCCAAACTTGTTGAAGAAGATCCTACACTGCGTGTAAATACTGACGAGGATACAGGGCAAACCATCCTGCGTGGTATGGGTGAGCTTCACCTTGAAATCATCGTTGACCGTATGCGTCGTGAGTTTAAGGTAGAAATCAACCAGGGTGCACCTCAGGTTGCCTACAAGGAAGCTTTCACTATGAAGATTGAACACCGCGAGGTATTCAAGAAACAATCTGGTGGTCGTGGTAAGTTCGCTGATATTCAGTTCGAAATCGGACCTGCTGATGAGGAGTTCCTCAAAGAAGGTAAGGGTAACTTCCAGTTTGTAAACGATATCTTCGGTGGTTCTATCCCTCGTGAGTTTATCCCTGCTATTCAGAAAGGCTTCGAGGCTTCTATGGGTACTGGTCCTTTGGCTGGATTCCCTGTGGAGAGCATGCGTGTGCGCATCTTCGATGGTTCTTTCCACGCGGTGGATTCTGACTCAATGTCATTCGAGCTTTGTGCTAAGTCTGGATTCCGCGAAGCTGGTAAGAAGGCTAAACCCATCATTCTCGAACCAATCATGAAGGTGGAGGTTATTACTCCAGATCAATACATGGGTGATGTGACAGGTGACCTTAACCGCCGTCGTGCTATGCTGGAAGGTATGGACACGCGCGCTGGTGCACAGGTTATCAAAGCAAAGGTTCCACTGAGTGAAATGTTCGGTTATGTTACTCAGCTGCGTTCGCTTTCTTCTGGCCGTGCATCCTCCACTATGGAATTTAGTCACTACGCTCCTGCTCCCCGGAATATCGAAGAGGAAGTAGTAGCAAAAGCTAAGGGTAAAGTAAGCGCTTAATCATAGCTCAGCTAATCAATAGAAATCGTCCTGCAGTACTGCGGGACGTTTTTATTTTTATATGCGTGGGTGTAGATAAAGTAGTTAGCTGGTGACATTCTTTTTCGACCTGATTGCAACAATAATCAACGAAATAGCTGTTAGTACGGGGACTAATAGCACAGGTCCAACGTCTTCCTGAATTAGTCCTTTTACGGCTGCTAGCGTGAAAATAACCGCTAGCACTATACACACCCAGGCAAACAATCCCTTAACCATTTCCGCTTTTTAAAACGTAAGGAGATAAAAACCCTACCAATTCACCCTTTGTAGATGGGGTTTGGGTTCATTTTAGGTCTGTGGCTACTACTTAGGCATTCGTGCATTGTGGCGAGCTATAGTACTTGAATTCGGTACGGAGCTGGGAAGTGAAACAAGACTATAAAAGAAAACCGCCTCATTTTACTGAAGCGGTTCCTGGTCTTTATCAATAATTCTTCTTTAGCGGGCTTTAGGTATTTTGTTACGTTGACTAAACCTGTAGTAAAGCGAGAACTGGAACGAGGGGGTTCTGTATAGTTCCTGTGAAACTTGTGCTGCTCCAATTCCGAATGAGTTATCCCATACGTTCCTGGTAGCCCGGAGATCCAGCTGTACAGAGGGAGACAGCTCATAGCTTACGCCTGCCAGACCACCTAAAGATACTCTTGAACCAAAGTCTTTGTAACTGACCCTGGGTTTGTTGTCGCCCCAGCTAGGACTGGTCGTAGGTATATAGTGCGCCTCCGAAGTGTAAATATATATTTCTTCCGGATTGACACCAAAGTTGTAGGCAATGTTCATTCCCGCGAATATATTAACCCTGCCAGCAGCATACCTGAGTGCCAGAGGCATTTCGATGCTTTGCAGTGCTGAGAACTTAAAGAAGTGCTCTACTTCCGCCTGAAGGTAACCAGCTCCATTTGGCGCTGTACGTACATCAGTGTAGTTATCATTCAGAGTTGCACCTCCATTAAAGCGGTGTACGTATTTCAGTTCTGCCATTGCACTGAGGTTCTCACCGAAGGTCAGGAGACCAAAGAGACCAATCTGAAAGCCACTGAAGTTATTGGCTCCGAACATGTAGGAGTTACCACCTGCAGAGATACCTGGATAGAACCTGATCTGTGACAGGTTGAACTTCATATCTCTCATCACCTCATCAAAGCTGCGGGTATTCCACCTGTTAGTCTTGGTGCTGTTCACTTTGAAGTTCGAGAGTGGCATCATCTCAGCCAGTTGTTCGTCTGCTGCAATTTTCAGACTCACAGCTTCAGAGGAAGCCAGTGACAAGGACCTGGACGCATCAGAAGATGGAGTGTTTCCTACTCCCAGCAGCTTGTCAACTACTGATTTCTCAATGGCAAGACGTTCTACTGATACTGTGTCATTGATGATCTTGCTTGTTCTTGTAATCGGGTTGATAACGGTGCGCCTGATAACGGTCATCTGGTTGAAAGAATCGCGCAGCAGACCAGGTTTTTCAGGGGCTGGCTGTGTTGTAATATTGGTATTGTCTGGTGTTGAAGCCTGGTATTCATTTGCGGCTGGAGCTACGGACATCGATTTAGACAATCCGTTGGAGCTGGAGACCGCAGTGCTGGAGATATCCTTGTTAACAGCTAGCTGATCTGGAGCGCTGGTCTTTATAACCCCTGTAGAAGCTAATAGCGGTCCTGATGAGGAAGAGCTAGCGTCAATATTGCCGATTGTGGAGGAATTGCTATGATGGCCAGAGGCGTTAGCACGTTTAGCGTCTGTTACCACTGGTAGTTCGTTGCCAGTAGTGGCTGCTGCATTCCTTTGCCTGTTTGCGCTTGCTATAGTTGGATTTTGTGCAGGAGTATTGTCGGTTTTAGAACTGTTTGCGGTGATTGCAGGGACACCAGCAGCTCTGGTGTAGGCCTCAGCAATAGTGTTCCTTTCAGTTACAGGTTCAGTGGGTGCATTTGTTTGCTGACTATTACTTGTGTTAGCTGCTGTAACACTAGGCTTTCCCTCGGCTGGTGCGTTAGAACTTACACCAGATGCAGGACTGCCGGTTTTTGCAACTTCAGGTCCTTCAGTCGTGTTACGATAGGACGTTACAAGCTGATAACTGCCTACTGTTGCGGTAGCAAGCAATGCCAGGCCAGTAACCAGGCCAAACATCCTGCGCCAGTTGTAGCCTCCTCTTGGGGGTGCTGTTGGCATCTTTTGATCTAGTAGCTCGCGCATGTTCAGCCAGGCTCCGGGTTTTTCCCGCTCCTCGCCGTTCAGCTTTTGCCGCACCAGATCGTCTATGTTAATCATGTTTTTATCCATAGCGGATAAAGTTTTTTACTTTTTTAAATGCAAATTTTGTCGCTCAATCTTTTCCTTTAGTATTCGTCGTCCTTCGCTCAGGTGCCATTTAGATGTACCCTCGCTTATTCCTAGCATCTTACCTATCTCTTTGTGGGCGAAGCCTTCCATTACATACATGTTGAATACTGCTCTTGTTGACCCCGGAAGGCTTTGAACCAGCTCCATCAGTTCGTTATAATAAAGTCGGTCCGCGTGGTCTTTATGTACATATTGGTCTTTCTCGGCAAGGACTACTTTTTCAGAGTATTTCATGTTCTGCTTCACGTAGTCTGATACTGCATGAAATACGATCTTCCTGAGCCAGCCTTCGAAAGAGCCTTGAAAAGTGTACTGTTCCACCTTCTGAAATGCCCTTAAGAAACCATTGTTTAATACCTCTTCTGCCTGCATTTCATGGTCGATATACCGCCTGACTACCGACATCATCTTAGGATAAAACATTTTATACATTTTCTCCTGTGCACTGCGTTCATTCCTGATGCAGCCGCGGATGAGGTCTTCTAACTCACTGGTTTGTCCTGGTACGCTATATGCCAATGCTATAGACAAGTAATGGGTATTAAATTGGTTCCGATAATAAGACTGGACGCTGATGGAAACGGTTGGGTCACAGGATAAAGTTTCCCTGACAAGTTAACACAATTTTTGGGGAGTGGGAGAGGGTGAGAATAAAAAAAAGAGGCTGTCTGGTGGGACAGCCTCTTGAAATAAGGAAAGTTATTATTTAGAGTACAACTCAACGATCAGTTGTTCTTTGATATTTTCAGGTACGCTCTCACGCTCAGGATGAGCGATGTAGGTGCCTTTCATATCTTTTTCATTCCAGTCAACCCAGTTGATCTTGAGGTTTTTACCACGGATCATAGAGATCACTGAAGTGTTCACCTTGCTCTTTGGCTTCAGTTCGATCACATCACCTGGCTTCAGCTGGTAGGATGGGATGTTAACTGTTTCGCCATTGACCATGATGTGCTTGTGGGAAACCAGCTGGCGTGCAGCAGGGCGGGTAGGGGCGATGCCCATACGGTACACTGTGTTGTCCAGGCGGCTCTCGAGAAGCTTGATCAGGTTTTCGCCGGTAGCACCCTTCAGGCGTGAAGCCTCGACGTAGGTGTTGCGGAATTGTTTTTCAAGGATACCGTAAGTGTACTTGGCTTTTTGCTTTTCCTTCAGCTGAATAGCATATTCAGACTGAGTCTTACGCTTCTTTGAGTTGCCGTGCATTCCCGGAGGATTGCTGTTCTTGCCCAGGTTTTTACCTGATCCAAGGATTGGCTCGCCGAAAATACGGCAGATTCTGTTTTTTGGTCCTGTATAACGTGCCATGACGCGATTTTTAATTTTACGACTTCCGGCTCATCTAAAAATCGAAATCCGATCCGGAGGTCACCCCCTGTCCCCATTGGGAAGGAGTTGGTTATTAAATATGAATTGTTACTGGATTATACTCTTCTTTTCTTAGGAGGACGGCAACCATTGTGTGGAAGTGGGGTAACGTCTTTGATAGAGGTTACTTCCAGTCCGATCTGAGAGAGGGCGCGGATAGCACCTTCACGGCCAGAGCCGGGTCCTTTTACGAATACATCTACTTTCTTCAGACCTGCATCCAGGGCTACTTTGCCGCAATCCTGAGCAGCCTGTTGTGCTGCGTAAGGAGTGTTCTTTTTAGAACCACGGAAGCCCATTTTACCTGCAGAAGACCAGGATATTACCTGCCCGCTTTTGTTGGTAAGAGAAATGATGATGTTGTTGAATGCCGCGTTGATGTGCGCATCTCCGTGCGGATCAACCTTAACGATGCGCTTTTTAGCGACTGCTTTGCCAGATTTTCCGGCTTGTCCTTTTGCCATTTTTAATCAAAATAAGGTAGTCTATAAATATGTCCCTTTTGGAGGGATCGAGCTACTCCTCCCCGCAACACCCGGGCGGATCCGGCAGTCAACTCTGTTTGAAGTGGTAGATCAGGCAGCACAGGGTATAGCGGGTGCCGCCCCGAGTTTACTACTTCTTAGGTGCTTTTTTCTTACCTGCAACTGTCTTACGCTTACCTTTACGGGTACGGCTGTTAGTACGGGTGCGTTGTCCACGCAAAGGAAGACCTTTACGATGACGCAGACCACGATAACAAGCGATATCCATGAGGCGCTTAATGTTCATTTGCACTTCAGAACGTAACTGACCTTCAACCTTAAACTCAGTGGTAATGATATTACGGATTGCAGTTTGCTCCTCGTCATTCCATTCTGCTGCTTTCTTATTGTAGTCGATACCAGCTTTAGAAAGAATGTACTGAGAAGTGCTGAGCCCAATACCATAGATGTACGTGAGTGCTATCTCACCACGTTTGTTTTTCGGAAGATCAATACCAGCTATACGAGCCATATTGTGTTTTTATAATTTTTTACTGCTGATGAATCTCAGAGTGAGTAACTACCCTGAAAAATAGTTTAGCCCTGGCGCTGCTTGAAGCGTGGGTTCTTTTTGTTAATAATGTAAAGCTTTCCTTTGCGGCGGACGATCTTGCAATCGGCACTACGCTTCTTAATAGCGGCTCTAACCTTCATGACTGGTGGTTATTTATTTGTTTATTTATAACGATATATAATGCGGCCACGGCTTAAATCATAGGGGCTCATTTCGACTCCGACTTTGTCACCGGGAAGAATACGGATGTAGTGCATGCGCATTTTTCCGGAGATGGTTGCAAGGATTTCGTGACCGTTTTCGAGGCGAACACGAAACATTGCATTGGACAAAGCTTCGACTATTACACCATCTTGTTTGATTAAAGACTGTTTAGCCATATTAAAAAGGACTGCAAAGGTAAAGCAATTTTTTTTATTTCTGTACCAAATGTTTGCAATTTTTAGTTGGGCGGGAATCAGGGTGGCGCAGGGCAACTTCAGGTAGTCAGGCAGTGGTTTTTCTGTTGTGGTGGGCGGCTGAATCCGGAGGGCTTCCGAATCCGGAATCCTGCCGGGACTGAGGGGGGGCATTCGCAGGCCATTCGCAGGCCTTTTACGCAACTGTTACTCCCTTTTGAAATACAACAAAAACATATGTGTGGAATGTCATGAGAGGGTGAAAAAAAAAGGGCGTGGAGCAAAGAGTGGCTAACGATCTGGTGGGTATTTCCGTCTAATAGGATAGTTGGCACATTTTTTCTGGTATGACAGATATTATGTAGCATCTAAACTTTAGCGTATGAACCTTCGCGTATTAATGATCGGTGACAATAAGGAGTATCTGGCAACGGACGCACTGCTTCTCCGCGAGCGAAACCTGAGGGTTTATACCTGTGACGATGCTACGATAGCGAGTGAGCTGGTGGATGAAGTGAAGCCGGATGTGATCTTTATCAACTGGCAGAACCCGGATAAGACGAGTACAGATCTCTACCATAATATACTGGATAATATCCGTTTTGCGAGCGTACCGGTGATTTATACACTGTCGGAGGATGATGTGTACCTGGTGAACAGGAAAAGGACTGCGGCCAGGAATCGGAGAAATTTGATCAGCGATAATGTGCTGGATGCGGTGCGCATGGCGCTG
Source organism: Bacteroidota bacterium (assembly GCA_023426425.1). Classification (GTDB taxonomy): domain Bacteria; phylum Bacteroidota; class Bacteroidia; order Chitinophagales; family Chitinophagaceae; genus JAFIGV01. Next base: position 12,829 of record JAFAAT010000092.1, read on the forward strand.
GTGAATCCTTCAGTTCCGGGCAGGAAGAGAGTGAAGCTGGACAATGGAAATTTTGATATTTTGCCGTTTGCTCACAGAGCCTGATCAAACGATATAGTTTGCTTTATTTTGTGCATCAACTGATGCACTTTTTTTATGCCTTACCGATCCCTGGAAGAATGCCTGCTTGACCTTGAACGACATGGCCACCTGCTGAGGGTGAGGGAGGAGGTGGACCCTGAGCTGGAGATGGCGGCTATCCACATGAAAGTGTATGCGGCCCAGGGACCGGCGCTGCTTTTTGAGAAGGTGAAGGGGAGCAGATACCGGGCTGCATCGAACATATTCGGGACGCTGGAGCGATCGAAGTTCATTTTCCGGGATACGCTGGAGTCTGTGCAAAAGATAATCAGGCTGAAGAATGATCCTATGAAGGCCATGAGACGGCCGCTGGCGAATGTGGGGACGGGGCTGGCGGCGCTTAAGGCGCTGCCGTTGAAGAATCCATCGCTGAAACCCATTAAGGCGAGTGAAATAAAGGTGGAGGATTTGCCCTTCATAAAGCACTGGCCGATGGATGGCGGGGCATTTATCACCTTGCCGCAGGTGTATTCTGAGGATCCGGAGAAGCCGGGGGTGATGCATGCGATTTTGGGGATGTACCGGATTCAGCTGAATGGCAACGACTACAGGCTGAACGAGGAGATAGGGCTGCATTACCAGATACACAGAGGCATCGGGGTGCACCAGACGAAGGCAAATGCGAAGGGAGAGCCATTGAAAGTGAGCATATTTGTGGGTGGACCACCGGCGCATACCTTATCCGCGGTGATGCCACTGCCCGAGGGGATGAGTGAGCTGACCTTTGCAGGACTGCTGGGTGGGAGGCGGTTCCGGTATTTCTATGAAGATGGATACTGCATCAGTGCAGATGCGGATTTTGTGATTACCGGCGATGTTTATCCGGGGGAGGTGAAACCTGAGGGCCCTTTTGGAGACCACCTGGGGTATTATAGTCTGACCCATGACTTCCCGGTGTTGCGGGTAAGAAAGGTATATGCCAGGGAGCATGCCATCTGGCCGTTTACGGTAGTGGGCAGACCGCCGCAGGAGGATACCAGTTTTGGGGCTCTGATACATGAGCTGACGGGTGAGGCGATACCTAATGAGATACCGGGACTGAAGGAAGTGAATGCAGTAGATGCGGCCGGGGTGCACCCGTTGTTGCTGGCTATTGGGAGTGAGCGATACACGCCATATAGCACAAAGAAGAAACCTGCGGAACTCCTTACCATCGCGAACAGAGTACTGGGGACCGGGCAATTGAGTTTGGCTAAATACCTGTTCATCGCGGCGGATGATACGGGACGGCTGTCGACGCATGATATTCAGGCTTATTTTGAATATGTGCTATCGAGGGTTGATTTCAGGACTGATCTTCATTTTCAGACCCAGACCACCATTGATACCTTAGATTATACGGGCGGTGCGCTCAACTCGGGAAGCAAGCTGGTGACAGCAGTTTATGGAGAGGTGAAGCGGGAGCTGGCGAGGGAGCTGCCTTCGGTGTTACGTGAGTTGAATGGGTTTACAACAGCAAAAATCATTTTTCCCGGAGTGGTTGCCTTGCAGGCTGTAGGTTTCGAGACTTATGAGCAGGCAGGGGAGCAGATGGTGATATTGGATGAGCAACTTAAAGTGAAGCTTGAGGAGATTAGTGGAGTGGGGGTGATTGTGGTGTGTGACGACGCTGATTTTGTGAGTGCGCAGTTGAACAACTTTCTCTGGGTGACATTTACCAGGAGTAATCCCTCACATGACATATATGGAGTGGGAAGCTTTAATAGATTTAAGCACTGGGGGTGTGAGGGGCCGCTGGTGATTGATGCACGGATAAAGCCACATCATGCGCCACCATTGGTGGAGGATCAGGAAGTGCTAAGGAGGATAGCGCCCTTGTTTGAGAAGGGGGGCAGCTTGTATGGTGTGCTGAAATGAGGCATGCGGGGACAGTGAGATGCTGCGTGATGAAAGCAATGATATCCTGTGATTTAGCTTTGGCGGTTTAGCCTTTGTCCACTGAATACCTGCCGGGGCCGATAAAGAACAGTCCCAGGAACACGGATGCCAGCTCGATAGCATGGGAGGCGCCTTTGATACCGTCGCCCTGGTCGAGATGTTTGGTTGCGGCCACTACCATGGTGAGCAGCAGGATGAGACATGCTGGCCGGAATGCCAGCCCGAGAAGCAGTAGTAGTCCACCTACGGATTCAGCCAATGCGGCTGCCAGTCCCCAGTATAGATGGTAATCGTTGAGGCCGAAATTGGTAACGGCGGCGCCTACTTTTTCCCATTTTTCGGGGCCGCCGGTAAGCTTTGGAAAGCCGTGTACGATCATCATGGCACCAACTCCGATGCGCATCATGAGTAGTCCGAAATTGGTGTATTTGGATAAGCCGCCTAAGAAAGCCATAGAGGAGAAATTCGGTTACAAGTTAATGAGGGTTTGTGATTTAGGAAACAGTCGGTGAAAAGAAATGCTGTGAAAAAAGAAGGCTGCCCTTTTGGGGACAGCCTTCAGGAAGTAATTTATTGGTTGATTACTGTACTACAATAGTCTTGACAGCACCTTCGTTCTGCTGATTGAAGACCTTGAGGAAGTAAGTGCCCGCAGCGAGAGAAGCATCGAGGTTGATTTTTCTGTCTGCATTCAGATCAGAAGCTGATACTACCTGGCCTGCAGTGTTCATCATCATGTATTTCCAATTACCATTGTTTGGCACCTGAACATTGATGGTACGTCCATTTACAGGGTTTGGATATACTGTTACAGCAACTTTTTTGCTCAGGCTCTTAACAGAGAGTACCAGTGGCAGGCGGTCTGTGTGCACTTCGGTTCTGGTTGGAGTCGCGAAGGTGGCGTCATTGTAGTAAGTTGCAATGAGGGGAGTAACCTCACCAATGCGGTAATATTTTTTTGTAAACTCTTCTGATTCCATACCCTGGCTTAGTCCAAGAGCAGCAAGTTGTGCATCAGGTACTGGCATTCCCATTATGTAGAAGCTATCTGATACCAGGACATGAGTTTTTACTTCGAGTACATCGATGGAGTCGGTCATTATACCATTTTCATCTTTCAGTACGACGGTGCCCCAACCTGTCACAGTATCAAGCTGTGTAACATGAGTAACGCGCTGACCCGGAGTATTGGACAAGCTCATAGATGCAATCCAGGCGTTGAAGTCGGTGCTGTAGGAATATTCTGATGTCCAGTTAGCGTTTGCAGTTGCGGGGAAGGTCAACAGGTAGTTTGGAGCAGAATAGTTGATAGTTTGTTCAATGAAAACGAGGCTGTCGCCTACAGACATACCCGGCATCGCAGAAAGGTCGATCTTCTGGTGAGCGATCTTTTCTCCATACACAGCAATGCCTACTGCTGTGATGCCTGTCCACAGGTCAACAGCATAGTTGAGTCCGGGTCCGACGGGGTAGTAAACGGTGTTGTGGAAAGTGGCGTCCGGGAATGCCAAATCTGTACCAGCGTTGTAAGTGAGCAGCCACGGCGTTGGCGCATAGGTGGATGCTGAGATGTCCCAGTGCGTGTTTGTACCGTTTGTTAATGCAACGGGTGTAGTCAGATCGTGAACAGTATCGATGCCGGGTGTCCAGCTTGTATAACCAGTAGATCCGAGCGTAATCTGAGCCATTACGGCGCCAGGCAGTAAAGCCATACCTAGTAGAGTCAACGTCTTTTTCATGAATATGATTTTTTGAGGACGTAAATATATAGAGGCATATCTGAATATGCAAGGAGTGCGGGAATAATCCCTCGGAGGAGGGGAGGAAAGTCGGAGCTGTAGAAATTGTGTAATTTCAATTCGCCATCTGGCACATTTTTATTCCTTTCATCATCTAACTCTTCTCTATGCTTCAACTGGAAAACTATGATCAGCACGAACATCATCTTCCATCATCGGGCAAGTTCATCATCGCCCAGTTCGACAAAGATTCCATCATCGTTTACCAGGCTTTCAACGACGCTATAGCAGAATATGCAGTTAAGAATCAGCGCTTCGGAGGACCTGAGTATGATTTTCAGCGGATGACCTGGCTCAAGCCGAGCTTCCTCTGGATGATGTACTACAGTGGCTGGGCAAAGAAAGAAAACCAGGAGAATGTGCTTGCCATAAAGATGTCGAGGAAGGGGTTCGACGAAATCCTCAGGACTGCAGTCATGACCAGCTTCTATGCAGGAATTTATGCCGACACCGGAGCCTGGCAACAGGAACTTAAAGAATCAGAGATCCAGCTGCAGTGGGAACCCTACCATGATCTTTTCGGCAATAAAACAGAGAGAAAAGCTGTGAAGATCGGCCTTAAAGGAGAAATGCTCCTGCGCTATAATGAGGAGTGGATACAGGAAATTCAGAACATTACGCCCTATGTGCGGAAACAGCAGGGGCTTCTTTTGGCAAACAGGCTGGAAATGATCGAACTGCCCCATGAAAGGGCTTATGCTCCGGATGACCTTTCCATACTGAAAAAAATTGATGCAACTACCATATCACTTTAGACTATGATACACCATGTGACACCAATACAGGTGCTGCACCTCTTCCCGGTGCTGGACCAAAAGCTGTTCGAATTGCTCGATAGTCTGACCGCCGACGACTGGCACAGCCCCACCATTGCAAAGAAATGGACGGTGAAGGATGTGGCGGCGCATCTGCTGGACGGGAACCTGCGGACGCTTTCATTTATCCGGGATAAATACTTCGCGGAGAAACCGCGCGACGTGGACTCCTACCAGGACCTCGTAATGTATCTGAACGATTTGAACGAGAAATGGATTGTTGCTGTTAAAAGATTGAGTCCCAAGGTTATAAGAGAATTGCTTGAAGTTACAGGCAAAGAGTATATCGAGACGCTCAGCGCACTAGATCCCTGGGAAGATGCTGTATTTTCTGTGGCCTGGGCCGGTGATGAGGTGTCCAGGAACTGGTTTCACATCGCAAGGGAATACACAGAAAAATGGATTCATCAGCAGCAGATCAGGGATGCAGTAGGCAAGCCCGGTATCATGACTCGAGAGCTTTTCTATCCTTTTATCGATACATTCATGTGTGCACTACCGCAGACCTACAAGTACGTGGATGCAGTAGTCGGTACAAGTGTGATGGTAAGAGTGACCGGTGAGGTCGGCGGAGAATGGCACGTGAACAAAACAGAAGAAGGGTGGGTGCTAAGACACCAAACCCGAGTTTCACCTAATGCAACAGTTGAGATAGATCCTGACACAGCATGGCGCTTGTTTTCAAAAGGTATTTCTCCTGAAGAAGCACTTGAAAAAGTAACCATTACTGGTGCTGAGGACCTGGGAAAAACTGCTTTAGGTATGGTAGCGGTAATGGCCTGAAAATGAATGCTACATTCACAGCTTTCTAAAGCTAATCCACGATTTCTGCTCGGCGCCTTGGAGGGTGCATACTGTACTGGATCTTCGTCCACACAATCGTCAGAATTGCCGCGAATGCAATAGAAAGAAATACGTTGTAAAGGTTGAAAGATTCCATATCTCCCCAGCCCATAAGTATGCCGGTCAGGCCAAGTAAGCCGCCCGTCAAACCAGTTATCAAAATACCTATCAAGCCCCCACCGACTGATCTATGCTGCATGGAGCGGGCTATCCACGCTGCCATTATTCCGAACAAAATACAAGCTACAACTCCCATGACTATTCTATTTACAAAACCTATTGATAATGAGTTATTAAAACAATGCCACCGGAACTAAGAATTGATTAAATAACAAAGGCTACCACAGGTAGCCTTTGTGTATGTTTTACCTTAAGTGTTTCTTGAAAATTCCACCTGCTTATCCGGCTCTTTTTCCTGTCTTGTCAATTCTTTTATCCAGTCTTGAAACAGTACAAAGCAAGATCATGCCACCGCTTATCTATCCAGGGGATTCCTTCCAGGCAACCTGGCTCGCCGGGTGTTTAGACCTGACTCCAAAGTTTTAACCAGGCCCCTGCTCACCTGCTTTTTCTCTCCTCCTAACATCCCCACTGCCCGTAGATATAACTGGACATTACTATGTGTTGTATGGGTTTCCCTGCTTCTTTTCTGCCTTCTTCTTTAACTCCCACCATCTATTATCTTTGCACTCCCGCAAACTTCTTTGCAAGGGTAGCATATCATGGAACTAAGCAAAAATTTTCAGCATCAGGAGGCAGAGCAGAATTGGTACGAGCATTGGGAAAAAAAAGGATACTTCAAATCCGAACCCGACGAAAGGGAGCCCTATACGGTGGTTATCCCCCCACCCAACGTCACCGGCGTCCTCCACATGGGTCACGCCCTTAACGATACCGTTCAGGATGTGCTGATCCGTCGCGCAAAGATGCAGGGCTACAACACCTGCTGGGTGCCCGGCACCGACCACGCTTCAATAGCCACTGAAGCCAAGGTGGTGGGTATGCTGAAAGAAATGGGCATCGACAAGAATACCCTTAGCCGTGATGAGTTCCTCAAATATGCCTGGGAATGGAAGGAAAAATACGGTGGTATCATCCTGCAGCAACTTCGCAAGCTGGGTTGCGCCCTCGACTGGGACCGTACGACCTTCACAATGGATAAAGACTATTATGCCGCTGTGCTCAGGGTTTTTGTCGAACTATACAACAAAGGGTATATCTACCGCGGGGTTAAAATGATCAACTGGGACCCTCGGGCAAAGACAGCTCTTAGCGATGAAGAAGTTATCTACAAGCAAACAAACTCAAAGCTTTACTACGTTCAGTATAAAGTTGAAGGTGAAGAGGAAGAGTTCATTACCATAGCAACCGTTCGCCCTGAAACCATTCTCGGTGATACTGCAGTTTGTGTTCATCCCGAAGACCCTCGCTACGCTCACCTGCGTGGCAAACATTGCTTTGTTCCACTGGTCAATCGCCGTGTCCCCATAATTTTTGACGATTACATCGATATGGAATTTGGTACCGGTGCCCTGAAAGTAACCCCGGCCCACGATATCAATGACTATAACCTGGGGCAGAAATACCACCTACCTGTCATTGACACACTCAACGAAGACGGGACTATGAGTGCAGCCGCACAGTTATACGTAGGTGAAGACCGTTTCGTAGTTCGCAAAAAGATAGTAAAAGACCTGGAAGCAGCCGGGCACCTGGTAAAAACAGAAGAATACAGCAACCAGGTAGGCCACTCAGAAAGGACAGACTCAGTCATTGAACCACGTCTTTCCATGCAGTGGTGGTGCAAAATGAAAGATCTTGCCGAGCCTGCATTACACGCAGTCCTTGATGATGAAATAGAGTTCTACCCCTCCAAATACAAGAATCTTTACCGCCATTGGATGGAAAACATCAAAGACTGGTGCATCTCCCGGCAGCTATGGTGGGGCCAGCGGATTCCCGCCTGGTATGACCAGAATGGCCAGATGTATGTAGCGGAGTCGGAGGAAAAAGCTTACGAACAGTATAAAGAAAAGCATCCCGACGCCAGTTCTGCCGCCCCCGGCTCAGGCATATTGACCCAGGACGAAGATGTACTTGACACCTGGTTCTCCTCCTGGCTTTGGCCTATGGAGGTTTTTGGCTGGAACAAAGACCCTCAGAACGCTCACCTGAAATACTACTATCCTACCAATACCCTGGTAACTGCACCGGAAATCATCTTCTTCTGGGTGGCTCGTATGGCTATGGCAGGCTATGAATTCATGGGTGAAAAACCTTTTAAGAAGGTTTACTTCACTGGTATCGTTCGCGACAAGCAGGGCCGGAAAATGAGTAAGCAGTTTGGCAACTCGCCCGATCTGCTCAAACTTATCGATGATTTCGGCTCTGATGCGGTTCGCTTTAGCGTAATGATCTCATCCCCCGCAGGCAACGACTTGCTTTACGACGAAGCCACACTCGAACAGGGTCGCTTCTTCGGAAATAAGATGTGGAACGCCCTAAAGCTAATGAAAGGCTGGGAAGAACGCACTTCCAATGACGCGGTCGACTCTGATTCTTCCTTTGCTCTGGAATGGATGCAGCACAGATTGGCCAAAGTCTCCCTGGAACTGGAAGATATGTTCAAAGAGTTCCGCCTGAGTGAAGCACTGAAGACCATCTACTCTCTCATCTGGGACGACTTCTGCTCCTGGTACCTCGAATGGATCAAGCCGGCACAAGGTCAGTCTATTAGCAAGAGTCTTTATGAAAGCTCAGTAACTATTTATGAAAACCTGCTACAGTTACTGCATCCTTTCATGCCTTTCATCACCGAGGAAATCTATCATAAACTCAAAGACCGCTCCGCAGGCGACGACCTCATAGTCCGCCAGCTACCCCTGCACAGACAACCCGACCAGCTGGTGCTCAGAAATGGCGACTTGCTTCAGGAACTTATTACAAGCATCCGTGATACCCGGAATAAAAACCAGCTGAAACCAAAAGAAACAATCAAACTCTGGATAGATACCGGAAACAGGAACTTCTACGAAAAAGTTCAGGACATCCTGCAAAGACAGATAAACGCCGAAACCATCAGCTTTACAGATGAGGCTAAAGCTGGTACCATAGCCATCGTTGTTCAGACAGATAAGCTATATATCGAAGCTGAGCAGTCTGCTGTAGACAAGGACAAGCAGCGTGCTGAAATGATCAAAGAGCTGGATTACCTGAAAGGATTCCTGGCTTCAGTGGATAAAAAGCTCAGCAACGAACGCTTCGTCCAAAACGCAAAGCCCGAAATCATCGAAAACGAAAGAAAAAAGCAACAGGATACTGCTGCAAGGATCAAAACTCTTGAAGAAAGCCTCGGATTGCTGTAACTTTATGAAGATGAAGAAATTGCTCAATATTCCCGTGACTATGCTGTTGGTGCTGACGAGCTTCTCATTAATGGCCCAGAAATCCGGAAAGGGTGGAAAAGCAGCAGCAGACTCTGTCAAGCCACCCAAAGTCTACACTTTTCTTGGATCCTCTGCCTTAGACGGTGGTACAATCTCCAAGTACATGTTCGACTCTCTGCTTAAACAAGGAGTCTCTGCAAAAGACTCCACCGGCACGCCGTATCCCATCGATGGCTTTACCTTCAGCTATGCAGAAAGAAATCTGTATGAAGATTCAGTGGGTAGGCTGATGATGCTTACTGACTATTTCTCTGAGTTTTGCCCCGGCGACACTGTAAGCCTCGCGATCAAAAGGAACATCTACTACAAAACAAAAGCTGGCGACACTGCCTACTTCGAAAATGTCAAAGTACGCACTCCCCAGGGCGGACAGGTCATTGCAAAGCCAATGCGCTTTGTACTGACCAAATAACCGCTTAATGGAGTAACAGGAGGTTCACACTCCTCTGAAGGATATTAAACGCAATCTCTGCCATCAGGTTTTCCTTGTCAAGGGTAGGGTTCACCTCTGTAATCTCGAAACAGCAGATCTTATGGTGCTGCATAAACGATGCAACCAGGTCCTCTGCTTCCCTTTCCCTTAAGCCATTGCTCACAGGGGTCCCCGTACCACGTGAAATTGAGCTGTCCAGACAGTCAACATCAAAGGAAACATAGATCTCATCGCAGTTAGCCAGGTGCATCAGCGATTGCCTCACCACATTCTCCACTCCTTTCCTGCGTACTTCCTGAACAGGAATAACCTTTATGTTGTTGCGTTTAATAATATCTTCTTCCTCCTTCTCATAGTCCCTCAGTGCTATAAACACAAGATCTTCAGGATTGATTTTCGGCTTAATCTTGCCAACATTCTTCAGCTCATTCCAAAGCTCAACTGTCTTCGGATCTGGATTATGTATCTGGTGCGCCTTGTTATCTTCCGCCAAGGCAGTCGCCAACGGCATCCCATGCATATTGCCCGAAGGTGTAGTATACGGTGAATGAAGGTCTGCATGCGCATCTATCCACACCACACCCAGCCTGCTTTTTGGCCTCGCCATCTTGATGCCTGCAATAGTTCCTCCCGAAGTGCTATGATCGCCGGAAAGAACAATTGGAAACAAACCAGACTTCAGTGTCTCTGAAACAGAGTTAGCCACTCTCTGATACATGTTGAGCACACCATGTATGCGTTTAGCATAAGGTGAGTGCACTGGTTCGTAAAGAAGGTTGTTTTCTGTTGGCACCTCCTCCCGTGGAAAGTTCACAAAGAAACTGCTCATGAAATCGAGCGCTGCTATCTGAATCGCATCTACACCAAGGCTCGCCCCTCTTGTCCCTGCACCTATCTCTGACTTAACTTCAATGACTTTTATGTTGCGCATAAGCCTTCCAAAGGTATTAAATACCAGCCTCTTGAGCAAAGACGCTAGAAGGGGTAACCCACAGCTACATTCCAAATGAGATTATCCCTTCTCCAATCAGCACTCCCGGGTCTCATCTGCGAAAGGCGCCAACCATCACCATGTTCATAGGGAACTTTCACCGGAAATGCAGCATCGAAACGCAACACGAAAAAGCTCGCTATGTCCAGCCTGGCACCCAATCCACTGCTTACCGCTATGTCA
>JAFAAT010000114.1 GCA_023426425.1 Bacteroidota bacterium
CTTCGATATCTCCATCTTCACCTCAGTCTCCACATACCGGTCATTAAGGTTCAGCGTCAGTACATTTATCGTATCCAGGTCCTCTGGTCTCGCCTTCTCTGGCACATTAATAGCCATCTGCACAGACGTATATCCCACCTGCACAGTCTGATTACCCACTCTGGTCTCTCCACTTATATCGGTCACTTCAGCCGTCACCGCATAACTAAACACCGGCAACGACTCCGCATTCACTGTCAAATCAGGTATCGCCTCAAAGCTGATCGTAAAATTCCCTTCCGCATCCGTCCTCGTTGTCCCACTCGCTATCTCCATCGCCGGCGACTGTGGAAACCCCCACCTATACGACATCCACCAATACGGAAACCTCGTATTCCTCACCACCCGGTACTTCACGGTAGCATTATCTACATTACTCCCCGCAAAAGCCTGCGCCTTTCCTGTCACAGTCACCCGCTCGTTCAATGCGTATGCCTTATTCAACGTGTCAAACTCCACCGAAAACTTCGGTCGCTTATATTCCTCCACCGAAAAGTCCACATTACCATTGCTGTTCCTGATACTCATGTTCCCCATCAGCAATCCCTCCGGCGCAGTAAACGTCCCCGTAAACGATCCAAACTCATTCGTCACAAATTTCTGACTACTCACCTTCTGCCCGTTCACATCATATAGCGACACCTCCGTCTCCGCATTCGCCACCACCGCATTCTTCCGCCCGCCTTCTTCCTTGCGAATCATCAACCCCTTAAAATAGATCGTCTGCCCCGGCCTGTATATCGCTCGGTCGGTAAAGAAAATAGTCTGTGTCTGCGCACGCTCCTCTGTCCCCCGACCGGGCCTCCCAAAATACCCGCTCAGCATCACACTGTCCTTCCCCTGCCTGATCCTTATCGCATTGCTTCCTTCTTCTGTCTTCGGATAACCAAAACTCCCGTCCTTACCCGTCGTAGTCGTAGTCGTCCTCACCAGGTTATATCCCCTGATGTTGTCATTATACCGCTGCCTGAAAAAGTCCACCTCCGCATTCCCCACCGGCTCGCCCGTCTTCCTGTCCAGCACATACCCGCGGTCATTACTATTTACAGCACTCAACCTAGACACCTGAAATGTCCCCACACTCAATATATTCTCAGCCTGCGCAAAGCTCTCTTTCTCACTCAGCACAATCGCATACGCACCTGTACCCAGCGCCTCAATCACCGCCTCCGTACTATGCCTCTCCATATCCGCAGCTCCGGGCAGCTCCAGCGACCACTGCCTCTGCGCCGGCAATCCCAATAGCTCTTTGTAAAGATTCTCCGTGTACCCATAATGGCTGCCAATCCACTTACCCGTCCCATTATCCAGCCTCACCAGCCTCACCCACACCTTCGGCACATTCCGGTAGTTGATCAAAAACCTCGACGGCTCTCCCGGCAGCACCACTTGCTCCGTCGTCAGGTTCACATCCTTCGCCATGATCTGATCCAATAATCCCCTCGCTATCACCGCCCCCTCAGAACCCGGATACGTGCTCACTATCTCCTCCAGCCTCCGCCTGATCTCCGGGAAGTTCTTCGGCGCCCGCTCTTCAGCACCCAAAGGCCGGTCATAGTCCATTCTCGTACGCTCAGTACCCATCATCACCTGCGCCACCCTCACCAGCGCTAAGGCCGACAATGGATTTCCCGCATGCTGCCTGGCCACACGCTCCAAAGCCGCCTTATACAATTCATTCTTTTCAGCATGCACCGAATTACTATACACAAATTGCAGCCTCTGCAAATCCGCATCTATCAACGCATCTTTATTAGCATCATCAAGATGCAGGCTTAGTATGCGCTGGTAAAGCTTCACCGCCTGCCATTGCAGCGAACTCGTATCCTCCGTCTCAAACCTGTGCCCCACAAACTCCGCCGCCGCATCAAAAGCACTCGCCTCCCTAAGCACAAAACTAAAAGCCGGCCTGGTCATATCCTTTTCTCCATTCCCATAATATTCCAGCGCCCTGAACGCCAATAGATCAAATAACGTCGGACGCAGATTCCTCGTGTTCACCCCCTTCACCAGCAGCGCCTCATACTCCTCAATAGGTATCTTCTCCAGCTCCGCCGCCCTCGCCACCGACCGCTGGTAAAGACTCGAAGCCCTGGCAAAAAATCTGCTCGCATCCCACTGCTCAAAATCCTCTATGCTCACCGTCTCATCCACCCTAGTCCTGTTCATAATCTCCCACCGGTGCTGCTGATAATACCTCCAGTACAGCTCCGCTGCAATGCTCTGCCAGATCGCATTCCTCGGAAACGGCGCCGTCCCCGCATGCTCCTCAGCCTTCCTCACCGCATCCTGGAAGGCATGCTCGCTCCGCTGAAAGTCCGCAGACAACAAAAAGATCTCCGCCTTCATCATCTGCACTTCCTGCCCACCAGCCTTCGCTTTGTCATAAATCCCCCTGGCAATCTTCGCCGCCGACTCCGGCATGCCTCTCTGTAGCAAAGAGTCCGCCTTCCTCCACTCAGATGAATAAAGCTTATTTTGATTTTGAGCACTCAAAACAATTGGATTAACTAGTACTACCAGAAATATAACTAAATACTTCATACAGATTGGTTCCGGTTAAAAAGGATGATGAATCAAAAGGTAAATTCCACAAACATACCAATGGTTCATAATTCATGCCAAAGATGAGCTTATCCCTTTCCCTGCCCCCAACCTCCTCCACACCCCACCTCCCATCAAAAAAATCATAATCTGGCATAGGAGCAATAGTTGCACTAAAGCATCGAAAAAGCATCGCTAAAGTATCACCAATGGCTCCCAACAGACATTGTACTTTCCTTAATTCAACCGCTTCTAATCCTACTTAATTTTCACTATCGAGAATCTTCAACCCTCACACCACTCGCTGCACAATAGGCCAAATAGAAAATCTGTCGCTCAGCCCATGGTTGCGCCTTAAATACCGACACCCCCTCACCACCCCCAAAAACCCGGCTTGTAAATTCCACACCTAAACTTACCTTTGTGCCTTGTATATTAAAGCCCCATAAAGGCCCTATGAATTACATATTATTACAGGCAGCCGAAAATGCACCGGTAAGCTACTGGCCCATCGTCCTTCAGCTCATCGTCGCCATCGGCTTCGTCACCATAATGCTGGCAGCCACCCACCTGCTCGGCCCCAAACGCCGCACGGCAGACAAGCTCACCAACTTCGAATCAGGCATCCCGGCAGTCGGAAACGCCCGCCAGCCCATGTCCATCCGATACTTCCTGGTGGCCATCCTGTTCGTCCTCTTCGATGTAGAGGTGATCTTTTTCTACCCTTACGCAGTCAATTTCAGAGAGTTAGGAATGGAAGGTTTCACAGCAGTTTTGCTGTTTGTGGCTTTCTTTTTGTGTGGCTTTATATATATTATCAGGAAAGGTGCTCTCGATATGGAAGATTAACACCAGCCATGAACCCCATGGTCAGGTATTTTTCACACCGAGAGACAGGTAAGTGATTTGATGACAGATAAAATTTAAGCTTTATGCCACGTCCGGTTCAGTATAATACCAACGAGAAAGTGAAGTTGGTCGACCTCCCCGCAGGGTATGCAGGTGAAGGCTTCTACGCAACTTCTTTTGATAAGGTAGTCGGCCTCGCCAGGAAAAACTCCCTCTGGCCGCTACCCTTCGCCACATCCTGCTGCGGCATCGAGTTCATGGCCACCATGGGCTCCAACTACGACCTCGCCCGCTTCGGCTCCGAACGTATGGGCTTCACCCCCCGCCAGTGCGATATGCTCCTCGTAGCAGGAACCATATCAAAAAAGCTCGGTCCCGTACTCCGCCAGGTCTACCTCCAAATGGCCGAACCCCGCTGGGTAGTAGCCATCGGAGCCTGCGCCTCCAGTGGTGGAATATTCGACTCCTACTCCGTCCTCCAGGGGATCGATCAGGTCATTCCCGTCGACGTCTACGTCCCGGGCTGCCCACCAAGACCCGAAGGAATAATAGACGGCATCCTCAAACTGCAGGAACTGGTAGGAAACGAAAGCCTCAGACGCAGAAACAGCGATCAGTACAAAGCACTCATGGAAAGCTACGGAATCCAATAACGACCAACGAAACCATGTCTTTGACTTACGATATAATCAGACAGCGCTTAGCTGATAAGTTTGGAGAGGCCCTTTCATTCGATGAGCAGCTGGGTATGCTCAACGTAACTGCACCCGCAGATCATAATCTTAAGGTAATCCAGTTCCTTTACGATGACGAGCAGCTACGTTTCCGCTTCCTCACCGACCTCACTGGCGTCCATTATCCCGACCGTACCGGCGAAGAACTGGGTGTAATCTACCACCTCCACAGCCTCGAACACAACGTTCGCCTCAGGCTCAAGGTCTTTACACCCATCGAAAAACCCGATGTCTTCACCGCAACCCAGATTTTCCCAGGCGCCAATTGGATGGAACGTGAAACCTACGACTTCTTCGGAATCAACTTCGTAGGCCACCCAGACCTCAGGAGAATTCTCAATGCGGACGAAATGGACTATTTTCCAATGCGCAGGGAATATACCCTCGAGGATCCCCAGCGTGTAGACAAAGACGACGAAATGTTTGGTCGCGGCGGAACTGTAGCAGCACCAAAAACAGAAGAATAGCATATTTTTTAGCAGTTTAAGAAGCCCCGTATGGGCTCGAAATATGAGCGAAAGGAATCACATACAGTTATCTGAGGAGTCTCTGGCCAAGCAGACCACCACGCTAAACCTGGGCCCCACACACCCTGCCACCCACGGCGTATTCCAGAATATCCTGGAAGTAGACGGGGAGCGCGTCCTCCAGACCGAACCCACCATAGGCTACATCCACCGCGCTTTCGAAAAAATCGCAGAACGCCGGCCCTACTATCAGATCACTCCTCTCACCGACAGACTGAACTACTGTTCCGCACCTATCAACAACATCGGCTGGCACCTCACCGTCGAAAAACTGGTAGGTATCAAGGCGCCCAAACGCGTCGACTACATGCGGGTCATCATCATGGAACTCGCCCGCATCGCCGACCACCTGGTCTGCAACTCAGTCATCGGCGTAGACACAGGAGCACTCACCGGCTTCACATACGTTTTCCAACAAAGAGAAAAGATTTACGAAATATTCGAAGAGATCTGCGGCTCACGACTCACAACCAACATCGGCCGCTTCGGCGGCTTCGAACGCAACTTTTCCCAAACCATGTGGGACAAGCTTGACAGTTTCATCAAGACTTTCCCCAAAGCCTTCAAGGAATTTGAAGACCTCCTCGTCCGCAACCGTATCTTCATGGAGCGTTGCATGGGCGCCGGACCCCTCACCAAAGAGATGGCCCTCGCCTACAGCGTCACAGGCCCCAACCTCCGCGCCGCTGGCGTCGACTATGATGTTCGCGTAGCTTCTCCCTACTCATCCTACGAAGATTTCGACTTCAAAATCCCCGTAGGCTCCACCGGCGATGTCTACGACCGCTTCATGGTCCGCAACATGGAAGTCTGGGAAAGCCTCGGCATCATCCAGCAGGCCCTGGAAAAGATGAAGGATCTGGATCCCTCCGTCTTCCATGCAGATGTCCCTGAGTTCTACCTCCCTGAAAAGAAGGACGTCTACACCAAAATGGAGGCTCTGATCTATCACTTCAAAATCATCATGGGCGAGGTCGAAATCCTACCCGGCGAAATCTACCACTCAGTAGAAGGTGGCAACGGCGAAGTAGGATATTACCTCATCAGCGACGGTGGCAGAACACCATACAGGCTGCATTTCCGCAGGCCATGCTTTATATATTACCAAATTTATCCAGAGATCATCAAGAATGGCCTGTTGAGCGATGCCATCGTTACATTGAGTAGTCTCAATGTAATCGCCGGTGAACTCGACGCATAATTAGAATAGGAATGATACAGTTTTCGGAAGAAAAACTAAATAAAGTCAAAGAGATCATCGCCCGCTACCCCGAGGGAAAGCAAAAAAGCGCCCTTATCCCACTGCTCCACATGGCGCAGGACGAGAATGGCGGCTGGCTCGATGTAGAAAGCATGGACTACGTAGCAGGGCTGCTTAATATACTTCCCATTGAAGTCTATGAAGTCGCCACTTTCTACACCATGTTCAATCTCAAACCGGTCGGAAAGTACGTCTTCGA
>JAFAAT010000126.1 GCA_023426425.1 Bacteroidota bacterium
GGGCAGCAGGATTGGGTTGATAAACCGGCTGCTGTTGAGGTCCGTTGAATATGATATATTTTGTATTCAGCATATTCAGCACTGCTGAATTGAACCTGCCCTGCGCATAGGCGCCGCCCATGTGCACGTCAATGAGGTCCTGGTAGATCTCCATTTTTGCAGGAGAATAACCGCCAATACTCTTGTGAAAGTAGGCCTGGATGGCATCGTTATAGGTGTTCCTGCTTACGTCCAGTACGCGATAATAAGGATCGGGATCTTGCAGGATCTGCTGGTCTACTGGTCTTGGCTGAAACAGTGCCTCATAGTCTGTAGGATCTTCATAGTTCGATTCATTGAGATAGTTGGCAGCTACTGAAATCAGGTCGATGGCTACAACCAGTCCGATTCCTCCGATCATGATTTTCCTGGAGACACTGCCTTTTGAGAAGAACCAGATCAACCCTGCTGCAATGGCTATGTATAGCGCACTTGTGAGTGAACTTTTCAGGGTGAGTGCGGCCCGGTCTTCTTTCAGCGTCTCTACAATCTGAGCCGGCATTTGAGAATCAAACTGCGGATGAGTGAAGTCGAAGAACATGCTGCCACCAAGCCCCAGCAGGAGGCAAATGCCACCGGTGATGCCCGCTGCCAGTTTTATGTGTTTTCTCAGTTCCTCTCCCTGCACCTTCCCGTTCAGTATTTCCATCATTGCCCAGATGCCCAGCATGGGGAAGAGCAATTGAGGTACAATCAGCACGGTAGAAGGTGAACGGAACTTATTCAACATGGGGAGATTGTCGAAAAGCCAGTAGTTGAAAGATGGCAGGTATTTACCCCAGGACATCATGATGGTAAACACACAGGCGGCAACAATCCACCATTTATGAGGGCTGCGGACTACCATCAATCCCAGTACAAACAGGAAGCAAATGACAGCGCCGAAATATACCGGTCCGGAGAAGATGCCCGTTTCAGCCTGTGGCCCCCAGTAAAGCGGAATCTGATCGGCTTGTCCGCCTACCAGCGCTTCTGTCTCCGGAGCTTTTTCTATGGTTTCAGCAACAGACCCGCCATAGAGGTAAGGCACCAGGATACAGAAGGTTTCCATGATTCCGGTGCTCCAGCGGAAGGCATAGTCCTTATCAAGGCCACCTTCTTTTTTCCCCTCTTCTTTATTAATTGTCAGCTCACTCTCCCCTCCCCTCATGGTCACTTTGGCATATTCCTGGGTGGGAAGGATGCTATACATGGATGGACCGACACCGATGATGCCCACCACCAGGGCTATGACTGAGGAGATGAAGAAGTCCTTAAGCTGCTTTCTTTTCAGCGCCACAATGAAGTTGGAGACAACGAAGAATGCGATGATGATCAGCCCGTAGTAGATAACCTGGAAGTGATTGGCCGTTACGAACAATGCTACGGAGATGCCTAATAAGGCAGCTCCACCTAGCCGGCGACCCTGGTAGATCATGATCAGCCCGGCGAGGACCGCTGGCAGGTAGGCAATCGCGAGCATCTTGGTCTGGTGACCAGCATTGAGGATCACCGGGTTGTAGGTGGCAAATGCATAGGCCACCGCACCTATGGCACCCAGCCATCTGTTCACCCTCATGGTCAGCATCAGGATGTAAAAACAGAGCATGGCCAGGAAGAAATAGAAAGCCGGGCTTACGAGGATGGTTTCAAAGAAAGCCTGAATGTAGTGGACATAGTTATTGGTTTCGGGGATGCCTATAGTATAGGTGGGCATACCGCCGAACATGCTGTTGGTCCATAGTGGCACTATGCCCGTGGAGTCGTAGTAGGAAATAGTCTCATGGTACATGGCTTTCCAGCTCACTACGTCATGTTGCCGAAGGACCTGACCTTCCAGTGCCGGGTAGCAGAAGACCAGGGCGAGCAGTGCGAAGGCCAGTACAATATATAAATGCGGAAGAACTTTCTTAAAGTCAAACGATTGCATAGAATTCTGTTGTCGGAAACAAAAATAGCAGTTCTGACCGCTAAAGGAAATCTAGTTTTTGCAATTGTGTGGAAAAGGCCGGGATGCATTGACGCTGAAGGGTGAGGCATATCCAGTGCGACAGCGAGCAGGCAGAACACCCGGATGACCACGTTTCACGTATAAGACGCATTGAAGGTTCCATTCACCTGGGGCAGGAACTGACAGTGCATGTTAACTTCGACCAACGGAATAAAATCATCTGGATAACCATTTATAATGAAAATTGCGCTTTTAACCCTTGGCACAAGAGGAGATGTTCAGCCCTATGCGGTTCTGGGAAAGGCATTGAAAGACCGGGGACATGAAGTCTAGCTATCGACCGGCAAAAACTTTGCTACACTCGCATCCGAATTTGATGTTGACTTTATTCCTGTTGAAGCTGATTTCCAGTCATTGATTAATTCATCCGAGGGAAAGGCGATGATGAAGAAGCCCTTCAGGGCCAGGAAGCATTTTCGCAGCCTCATTCAGCCTATGATGGTGGATGCAATGAAGACCTTCTATACGGTTGCGGCGGAAGCAGACTGCGTATTGTACCACGTGAAATCTCTGGGAGATTATTTTGCAGACCAGTTCCCCGGCAAGATGATCAGGGCAAATGTAGTTCCTGCAATATTGCCCACTCAGGAGTTTCCAAATCCTGTATTTTCCGGACTAACTCTGCCATCAATTTTCAATCGGTTTACGTACAAGCTCGCCAATCTTGGATTGTCTATGATGAATCCAGCTATTCGTGAGTTCAGGACATCACAAAAGCTGAGCCCTAAACCGAAACAGGGAATGATCAATAAGGAGATATATGGCATCAGCGAATCGTTTTTACCCAAGCCTTCTGATTATCCTGCGAATGTGTTCTTTACGGGGTTTTGGCATGGAGAAGCTGTTGATCCCTTGGATGCGGATATCGTTAAATTCATTTCGAACGGTAAAAAGACTGTAGCCGTTACATTTGGAAGCATGCCTTTTAACGTTGACTTCAATTTAGCAGCAGGACTCCACGCTGTCGCGAAGGATTTGGATGTGAATATGTTGATCATTAAAGGTTGGGGCTTTGAAGATGTCCTTCCTATTGAACAAGATGCAATCAAAATGATTTCCCATGCGCCCTTCGACAAACTATTTCCTATGGTTCATGCAGTTGTCCACCATGGCGGGATCGGCACTTTAAGTTCCTGTCTCCGTGCAGGAGTCCCGTCTTTTTCATGCCCGGTAATTTACCCAATGGGAGATCAGCATTTTTGGGGACATCATGCTTACAAAACTGGCTGCGCAGTAAAACCAATACCACTTAAAAATCTGACGCTCCATAGCCTTACCCGGAGCATTTCGGAAATGCTGACGAATCAGACTATCAGGGCAAACTGCAAGACAATGGCTGGCAAACTCGCCTCGGAGAACGGAGCAAAGAACGCTGCGCAGATTATTGAAGCGCATTTCGAATAGATTAGTAACCTGGCCCGGTTGAGGAATTGTTTCGGGTGGGTCAACATGCCGGAATGACAATCGCTAATTGCCCATATCACAGGAGTTCCACGAAAAG
>JAFAAT010000155.1 GCA_023426425.1 Bacteroidota bacterium
GGTGTACTGTTCATAGCAAAGCCTGTCAACTCAAGCGGTCCCTCCCTTCGTACTTCGGCACTACTGATCACCTCCCACTGCTGCGAATTAACATCCTGCTGCAAAAGCTCCACAACCATCGGCACCTCTATGTTTTGATTTACCACACCCACATTCACTATCACCTCCGTTTCGGCTTCCACATTGCCGCCACTTAGCAACATACTCACTTGAGCAAGTTCAGCCCCCTCTTCGGCAGTCACATGCATCGCCCCCGGTGCATCAGTCTCACTGATCATAAAATCAACTGCGGTACCCGGCGAAGGCGTAAAGTTCCCTGTGTTCGTGCTCGCCTGGAATGTGATATCGTTCACATCCAACTGGTGCTTCGTAAAAATATTTCTGGTCACTGGTGTAAACTGCTCCGACTCATCCTCAATATAACGACTCGGCATCAGCATCCCAAAGGGATAGTAATCATACGCAGCAAATAGTGAGGCTCTCCTGTTGGAAGCCGTCGGATAGCTCGCATTCGGATCTGCTTTGTCTTCTGTGATCTTGTCCGTCACCACAGCCATCACATTGCCGAGGTGGTTGGTTAGCTCATAACGTTTCTGACCTAAGACCCTGTTCGAGAACAAAGGCATCTTACTTTCATTGCCATAAGGAACATGAGCAGCCTTACTAATCAAAGAATTATACGCATAGGAAAACCACGGCCTCCTGTAAGAAAATTGACTTTGCTCCATCAACTCATTGTTCTCCCCAATGGTTTTTGAAGCATCCCACACGAACTCGTACTGGGTAGGAAGATAGGACTTGATGCCCAACCTGGAACTTCCATAGATGTGGTGCTCAGCAAGGAAAAACTTGTTATAATGCAGAACTTCGTCCAGCGCCAGCCGCTGCTGCTCTGTTTTACCTTGATATTTGTGGAGGCGAGGCTAATTGCAAAGGCGATTCAAATAGAAACTAACTATTCTCAAAAAATGATCAATTTATAAAGGGCTAAGACAATTACTACCCGCCCGGATCACCGAGTGAGACGGGATTACTGATTACTTTTATAAAATGGAACACGAAGACCTCAAACGTTTCGAACGCACACTCGCCATACTCATCCTGCTGCAGTCGAAGCGGATCGTCAAGGCCAGCTGGCTCTCAGAGCGCTTTGGCGTCAGCCTCCGCACCATCTACCGCGACATACGCTCCCTCGAAGCCGCAGGCGTGCCAGTAATCGGTGAAGCCGGTGTAGGCTATTCCATCATGGAAGGCTACCGCCTGCCGCCCGTCATGTTCACACGCGAAGAAGCGATGAGCTTTGTAGCCGCTGAAAAGCTGATGAAAAAATTCACCGATGCCAGCCTCGGTGCAAACTTTGAAAAGGCAATCACAAAAATCAAAGCCGTACTCAAAGGCCAGGACAAAGACTGGATAGACGCACTCGAAACACAGGTCTGGGCCGCACCTGCCAGCGAGGTATTCAACAATGAAGTGCCCAATGCACTGGAAATCCTCTTTAACAGTATCGCCTCCAGCACGCAGGTACACCTGGAATATCAAACCTTCGGTGCTTCCGGACAAAGCAGTCGCCATATAGAACCCATAGGGATCTTCCATGAAAACGACCATTGGTACATCTGGGGCTACTGCCACTTGAGAACAGACTACCGCCAGTTCCGCACCGACAGGATCAGGGCAATACAGGCTACAACACTTCCATTCACCCGCAGCCACGAAGATATCGACCGGCAGCAAAGCGACTGTCCCGACCGGATGCGCATTCGGGTGGTTATCGCTGTCGACAAATCTGCAATGCGATACCTGGGAGATGGCAAGAAATATTTCGGCCTGGTCTCACAAAAGGAACACGATAACGAGGTCGAACTGGAATTTCTGACAATGGCACCTGCTGAAGGCCTGGCCCGCTGGTTCCTTATGTTTGGCGACTGTGCACGCATCATTGAACCAGAAAGCTTCAGGCAGCAGGTGCTGAACCTGGCAACCACAACTATCGCAAATCTTGAAGCAGCAACACTGGAAGTACAATAGCTGTGGAACAGGACACCCAACAAGTGACTACTGACTACTGATTACTGACTACTGATTACTGACTACTGATTACTAATTACTGATTACTAATTACTGAACCGCCTTCCTCAACCCCGTAATCACCTTCGACACCTCCACACACTCCGCCAGCAGGCTGTCCTTCTGAATGGCCTGGATCACCTTAATTCGCGCTCCGAGGTACACCATAGATTTCACCTCACTACAGGATCCAAGAGCATACCACAGGAACCTTGTAAACTCAGCATTCGACGAACGATCAAACCCTTCAGCGATATTGTTGGAGATGGATACCGCCGCTTCACATATTTGGTCCCTAAACCCAAAATCCTTACAACTAGAAAACGTTTCATAAACAGTCACCGCCAGATCCTGCGCCTTCTGCCACGCCACCAATTCCTCAAAACACTTAACTGCCATAACCCTCTAGGTTTAGATTTTCTCCAAAAATAAGAACTGATTACTGATTCCTGATTACTGACTACTGACTACTGATTACTGATTACTGACTACTGATAACTTCATCCCCCAACTCCTCGCACTCGAACCCCTCCTCCCTTAGAAATCTGGCCACCTTTTCGGCAGCCAAATCCGTCTCCACTCTAAATATCTGCTCCCAGTCCTCCAGGTCAAAGCTCCAGTTTCTACCCAGTCGTTGATTGAGTAGGGGACGAAGCCTGTCCACCGCACGCGAGGAACTCACCGAGGTCCGGAAAACTAATACCTGTTTCATCTTGCCGGTAAATCTAACGCTCCCAGAAAAACGGTGGTTCGATACCAAGTGCACGCAGGTAGACATATCCCTGTCCGCGGTGGTGGATTTCATTGTCAATAAAGTAAAAGATCGAAGAGCAGACAGTGCCTTCATACTGTCCAAATGTAACCACGCGGTCATGGTAGCGATCTGCGGGAATCTGCGGGAATAATTCGTTCAGTTCTTCTGTGGTCTGATCCCATAACGCCAGGATATTTTCCTTTTTGTTCTGGTGATCAAAATGCTCATCCAGTTTGGTTGTTTCACCGGTCACAATCTCCTTGATTCCCGGACCTGCGATTCCAAGGAGTTCCATCACCATGCCTGCCAAGGGTCGCATACCACCAAGGGAGAATTCGAAAAACTCCCTTTCAGGAAACGCTTCGATTACCCTGCGCGTAAGGCCCCTGTGTGCCTGCCAATGTTTTAATAATTCTTCAGGAGTAATCACCTGGCTGCTCTTTGTCATTGTCTGTTCCATATCCTTTGTTTAAATGATTTAAAGCAAAGCTAGAACCAGCCAGTGACAAGGGTGTGTCAGCAGCATTGAGGACCTGCGAAAAATATTTGAAGCTGAGCTGTCTGGCCTGCCCGATCTCGTACTGACGGGCATGCACTTCTTTGCATTTGTTTTGGTATTCAATTTCTGCTAAGGGTGATCGTCGACTGGAGATGTTAATCTAGCCCCCGGGCTAAAGCCCAAGGCATTTAAGCAACGTATCAGAAGGCCTGGTCAGCTTGTTGGGTGGGGCTAAAGCCCCTCGCAATATTCAATTCAACCCCCGGGCTAAAGCCAGGGCCTAGTGGTCGCTCGGCACCGCCGACCCTGAAGGGGTCGCAGGTCTATAGAGAACGATTACCAAACGCCGGTCGACCCTGAAGGGGTCGCATGTTTATAGATAATCACAATCGATACAGTTCGACCCTGAAGGGGTCGCATGTCTATAGCACAATGCTTACAAAACACCGGTCGACCGAAGGAGTCGTATGTTTATAGACAAACCCGATCGACACAGATCGACCCCGAAGGGGTCGCATGTCTATAGAGAATGATTACCAAACACCCGTCGACCCCGAAGGGGTCGTATGTTCATAGAAAGACACAATCTCTGCAGATCGACCCCGAACGGGTCGTATATCTAAAACACACAAAATCAAAAAGACAACCCGCCCCGAACGCGATTGCGCCCAACGACTCTCGTCAAAAAAACGAAAGAACCAAAAAACAAAATAACATCAATCAACTACCCACTCAACAACAGATCAACCCAACGCGTTTTAGCTCTGCCAAAACTGCCACCGCATCTCATACCCCTTCCGCCCCTTCTTTACATACCAGATCCCGAACAAAATAATCACCACCACCAGCTCCGCCAGGTCACCACCATAATACATCAGCTCTGCACCGGCACGAATATCATCCATAGAAAACGCACCCGTACGCGGATACCCATATGAATACATGATCTTACAAAGATTGGCATGAGCTGCTATGCTGACAAACACTACAATCAAACGACTCATCAACCCTGGACGGCGCGGTGCCGGATCCAAACCAATTATCACCCAGGTAAACAGATACCCTGCAAGAAAAAAATGAAGATGCACCAGGTAGTGCAGCCACAGGCTCTCATGCATCCACGTGAACACAGGACTGAGATAAAGCAGGTACATCACGCCAACATTCAGCAACAGCGCGACTAAGGGTCTCGTAAACGCATGCACTGGGCTGCTATGTAGCAACATACTTATCCTCTTCGCCTGTCCCTGCGTACAGCTTCGCAGCAGCAGACTGACAGGCATTCCCATCACCAGTCCGATAGGCGCCACCATTGCCAGCAAAAGATGCTGCACCATATGCCCCTTAAAACTCAGATGCGCCCAACTAAGCAACGTCGGAGCCACTGCAACAAGCAGACAAAGAATACCCGCACAAAAGGAGATGGTGCGCCAGACCGGCCAGCCTCGATTAGTACCTTGCTGCTCCCAGGCTGCCTTCAGGTAGAGATAAAGCACAAAGCCCAACAGGTAAATACTTGCAAACGACACCAGAAGGTCTTCCATTGCAATCTGCTCCCGGGGATCACCGGCTACACCAGGCAGACTTAGACATTGTTGCAAAAACACCATGGTTCATAGCTTATGTGGTGCTAAAGGTTGCTGCCTCCCTGTTGGCTTTCCTGTTTTGAAATATTCCGATGACGATAAGCACAACCGCAAACAGGTTCCACGAAAGATCATACACAAACAGGTCGGGCACGCCATACCTGATCTGGTGCAGACCCAGTACCTTATGATCTATTAGTCCGTCGAACAACTGGAACCCGCCTGCACCAAGGAAGAAACCTGCCCAGGCTTTGGGCTTATACAAGGCGTCACTCCGCCGCAGGTCAAGCAAAACAAAAAAGCCGGCAACCACTGCAATCAGCTCTGCCGCATGTAAGATGCCATCAGTGAGAAGTCCGATCTCTGGCGTAGACAGGTCGTAGAAATGGTGCCAGGCAAGCACCTGGTGAAAAATAATCTCATCCACTGCAGCCATCAATCCAATGCCTATCAGCATTGCCCCTGTGAATGACCGCCTGAAGTTGAAGCCTTTATGATCTGAAGCTGGCATATCCTGAAGCTTTCAGTGCAAAGTCAAAAAACTATGCCTTTTCGGTGCCGACCCCGAAGGGGTCGTATGTCTATAGCCAACAGATTACAATGTAAACCGACCCCGAAGGGGTCGCATATCTATAGATAGGCACAATCAACACCGGTCGACCCCGAAGGGGTCGTATGTCTATAGCCAACAGACGACAATGTAAAACGACCCCGAAGGGGTCGCATGTTTATAGATACGCACAATCAACTCAGATCGACCCCGAAGGGGTCGTAGGTTTATAGCAAATCGGTAATAATGCCAAACGACCCCGAAGGGGTCGCATATTTATAGACACGCACAATCATCACAGGTCGACCCCGAAGGAGTCGTATGTCTATAGCCAATCCATAATAATGTAAAACGACCCCGAAGGGGTCGCAGGTCTATATCTACAAACCTATTTCCTGACTCGAACCCAAAGAGGCAACATCTACACAATTACACCCATCGGCACATCCAGGCCACACCTCTTCATAAACTCGTTCGTAAACACCTCCCTCACCTCCGGTGCCAGCAAGGCTTCCCTGCTTTGTTTCCACGCGACTACTCTTTCCCGACCATACATGCCAGTCACCCTTTCTGCATTCAACGGATTATTGAGCTTCCCCCAATGAATGGTATGCGCGATGCCCCTTTGCTCAAGGCGCCGGATCACACCTTCAAACACCTCATGGTTAGCTTTGCTATCAAGACCATCCAGTTCAACAACACAGGTTTGTGCAAATCGCGTAAACCCAAGCGTAGCAGTCGTACCTTTCACAAACCTCACAGCCACTGCACCCGCGAACGCGTAGACGGAGATTTCTGCAAGTATCTGCTCGATTGTGAGTGGAAGATCTCCAGTATCCACGGCTAGTGCGAAGCTTGCAATATTCCCTGCAAAGCGCGTATCTCTGAAAATAGCGCCTATCGACTTTTCGCCTTTCATCGCCGGACGGATATTCTTCTCAAATTCATTGGTGGTCGCCTTCCGGATATGGTTGTAACTAAGATCGTTGCCTAGCGCCCCCAGGAGACCTTTCATCATCCAGATGAACTCCGGACTGGGTGCAGGATCGTGCTGACCACCATGGTCCACCACATGTCCAGGCGGAACCGGCACTTTATAGAACAGGAACACATACACGCCACCTGTTTTGCCATGATCTACTCCATAGGGGTTCATATTGATTTCCATATGGTATAGCTCATGTCCTGGTTTACTCTCTGGCATGCCCGGCAAATGTTTTCTAAGCTTCTCCATATTCAGGTCGGCAAAAGCCTGCATCAGTTCATCGCTGAAGACAAAATTGCTGATCCTGTATTCCTTCAACAGGAACAACGGTTCAGTCTCTATCATCACACCATGGATGATTCCAAACGAGCCAAAGCTCACAACTGCAGCATTGAAAATAGCATCATCTTTAATGGGTGTGGCGCCTAACCAGCTTATAAACTCGTCAGAGGCTACAGGATAGGTAGCCCGCTCCAACCATACATGACTATCAGGTCCTGTCACCAGGTGAATACCCACAATGCTATCATGCACCGCCCCCGTGAACAATGCAGCCCCGTGAGTGCCGGTCGATGTAGCGCCTGCTATGGTTTGTCCATTACTTCCTCCCGAAGCCTTGAGTGAACGTGCAGGATCAGATTCGATCTCCAGGTGCTTATTGAGCCTGGCAATCTGCACACCGCATTCCACAAACTTCAGGTCTTTATTGGTTTTACCAGCCGCTGCGTATGCCGGGCTAATATGCGTGGCCTTGATATTGAAAATCAAATCCAGCCCTTTGGTCTGAACCATACCTCCACTACACATCCCCACATCAGCCAGCGACCAGTTGGCGCCAATTGCCCGGACTGTTAGTCCTTTGTCAATGGCGTTGCCAATGATCCACTGCATATTTTCTGTAGCGCGTTTGTAGAGCTGACTTGCGGTTAGTCCGCTGCCGGAATGATCCAGCTGCCAGGACGCACCGGGCGTAAAATGATGTCTGAAGTTCTCATGGCAGTTCAGCCAGGGGCTGTCAGGGATAAATTGCTTGAGTCCAGGTTTCATAAGCAGAGGTTTAGTTAGTCGATATCACTGCTGCCGCTTCTCTGCGCGCAGTCCCAGTCGATGCGTTGGCGCACCAGCAGTCCGGCAGTCAGAAATCCGAGAATCACGTCACCGGGTCTGGTGGTGATCTTAAACCTGCTAATGCCACTAGGACAATGACTTTGCAGGTTCATCTTGTTTTTACCTTTCCAAAAGGAAGTGGTGATGGTGGTGTCGTGGCAGAAATGCTGTCCTGATCCGGCACAGTCGGCAGTAGGTGAATCCACCTCCACTACGCGAATTGCAGAACAGGAATAAAAGCCCTGGACACACACTATGAAAGCAATAGTTTTCGCTATGCTCTGAAAAGATCTTGTCATTGTAACTCCATTCTCCACAACAAGATAAAATATCTTAATGGGAGATGCAAGCCATACCTCGCGCTGTTCATCTTCGGACGTGCAGGCTTCCGCTCTGTAGCATATGAATTCCTCGCGCCGAAAATGTCCCGCACGTGCGGGACTACCGCTCTGAACGCAACGCTACAAAAAATGGTTATTTCAAGATCAACCTTTGGCTGCTCACTGAAAACGCCGTCTTCACCCGCAAAATGTAGACACCCCTCGGCTCCTGATCCAGGTAATTGACGATCGGCTTTCTTGCAAATGCCCTGTACACCACCTGTCCTGAAACAGAAATCACCTCTATGGATGATGGCTCCTGTATTTCCACCGAAAATCCTGCTGAAGACGGATTAGGATACACCTCAACTTCAGTCTGTCCTTCGAAACCTGCAACTGATGTCGGGACTTTCACTCGGATACTGTCCAATACTACATCCGTAATGGGACGATCAGAGGCACTGGTCGGTACCTGTCCGATTGTCTGCACTACTGAAAATCCTGAGGTCACCATGCCAAACACTGTATGCTTGTTGTTCAGATGACTATTGTTCACAAGATTCACGTAAAACTGGCTGCCACCTGTATTCGGTCCGGCATTCGCCATCGCAAGAGCTCCCGCTACATTCTTCAGTGAAGGATGAAACTCGTCAGGTATGGTGTACCCCGGACCTCCAAAGCCAGTACCCGTAGGATCCCCGCCCTGGATCATAAAGTCGTCGATCACGCGGTGAAAGATGGTACCGTCGTAGAACTTATCCCCTACCCTCGCAAGAAAACTGTCGACATTAATGGGAGTAAGGCTATCCGTCAGCTCCACTTCAAAATTACCCATACTGGTATAGAAGGTGACGTCAGTCTGCGCCTGTGCGAAATTTAACGACCCTGCTATTGCTGCAATACAAAATATCTGTCTGAGTGTTTTCATATACCAGACAAACTACAAAACGACATTGACTGATGCAACCCTTCAAAAGCGAAAAGGCCACATTACTGCGGCCCCTTCATGGAAACAACAAGCGTAGATCTATTTTTCTGCGTACACAATAAGACGGGTTCTGAAGTTACTATTATAGCCGTAAACAATTATGTGGTAAGTGCCATAAGGACTGTTGAACGTACACATTTCGTTATTTCGATTTGGCTCAATACTTGCACAGTCAGCAGTCCAGGTGTACGTATAGCTTTGCGGTGGATTATGGTTGATTACCGGAGCACTCCCCTTACGTACAAACAAATCAGCGGTATTCCAATCAGATTCACCCTGCTCTGTCGTCATAACCACAAGCTTTTTGTATCCTGAAGGCACGGTCACCTGGAAGGATTTACGGTTCTGCGGACTACCTTCCACATGCTGGGTCAACAGAGTGTCTACCGGACTATTGTCGCCACCTCCCCCACCAGGGTCGGAAGGTTCTGGCTGACGTGTAAACGACAACGGTGTTTGACCGGTTCTGGTAATAGTCAGTTCATCACCATACACTGTTACAATACCAGGTGAATACTGCGAATACTGACCCGCTAAAACTTGTGCTTCAATAGTATTGTCGTCTACTTTTGTACCCATGTAAAATAACAAATCACCTACCTCCGGATTACCATAACCTGAATGTGACTGCCCCACTTCGAGAACTTTCCCATCGTAGTATCCTGCAGCCCCGTCCACTTCAATTTCCCAACCGTCCGGTGACGCAAAAATCCCTTCAAAAAAATCATTGATCTTTTCGTCAATCTTACTGCAGCCGGTAGGTACAAACACCAGGGCAGAAGCTGTAATGAAGGACATTGTCGTTGCGAGTCTCTTTATATAGTTCATGATTGCCGGAATTTCGCAGCTAAACTATAACCGTCGTTTCTAACTTCTAATACCCACTAGTGGTGATTTTTCAGGGGAAGTGCATTGTTGAAAACCGACGATAGAAGTAGTTCCTGCGAAAAACTGATGAAACGATGTAACAGTGGAATTGCAAATTTGGGTAGATAGGGTAGATCTACCCAGGCAGAACCCGCGCCGGGAGCGGAAACAAATTTTAGGAAAGCATGAAAAAGGGCTAAAAATCGGCCCAAAAAAGACAAAAATCGCATTGTAAAAAAACATCTCCCGAAATTATACAGAGAATGGGGATTTACGACTTTAGTACGACTTCAATGCAACTTTACAATAAAGTCACTCCAAAGAAACCCCAGACTATGTACTGCGAAAATTTGCCGCTCTTTATAGACCAAGATAAAAACCAGGTTTGCTGTTGTTATTCTGTATAGTCTTTCATCAATTCTTGAGCTAACAATATTTATTCAGTCAACTCTGCCTCTGAAAGAGCTGGGATTCATGTGCGAGAAACCTTTCTCATGAAATCAGCCTCAATACCTTCTCCACATCTTCAGGCGTATCTATACAATGGCTCTCGAAATCCGTAACTGCACATTTGATCTTATACCCATTTTCAAGCCACCTTAGCTGTTCAAGTGATTCTGCCTTTTCAAGCGACGAAACCGTAAGCTTCGTGACCTGCTCCAGCACATCGCGTCGATAGGCATACATTCCCACATGACGGTAATACTTGTGACGCAGATGCCAGTCCCTCTGGTCCACGCCTTTGATAAAGGGTATTACCATCCTGCTGAAATACAAACCCTCCATAGATTCATTGAGCACTACCTTCACCTCTCCCTGGTCAAAAAGTGTTTCATAGTCACTCACAGGAATGATCAGCGTTGCCAGTTCCGTAGTACCGTCGCCTAGCACGGACGCCAACGTGTCTATCTGCCCTGGATCAATAAACGGTTCATCCCCCTGGATATTGATTAAGTATTCATAACCACCACCCAGCTGCTGCAAGGCATCCCAACAACGGTCGGTACCACTCGGATGATCAGCACTGGTCATGATGGCTTCACCCCCAAACGATATTACATGTTCAAAAATCCTCTGATCGTCAGTAGCCACCACAACTCTCGAAAGCGAGTCGGATTTGGAAGCCTGCTCATACACCCGCTGAATCATCGACTTGCCTTTGATATCAATCAGTGGCTTTCCGGGAAACCGTGTAGAAGCGTACCGCGCAGGTATGATGCCGACTATCATAATTCGTGTGTAATGATTTGCTTGTTCTTACTGGTATAAAACCTGGATTCAGGTTCGTTCCGCAGCCTGAGGTACTCCTGGTAGGTAGCGGTAAAATTCATACGCTCTTCGATGGTCTCCTTATACATACCATTGATTCCCGTGATCAATTCCACCACCTCGCGCACAGCGCTATTATTGCCATCATTTGCGGTAATGTAATCCGCCATCTGTTGTTGCACCACATAGTCCAGCATCAGCGGATTACAAGCCCTCTTCACCATAAAGCGGGCACCTGCCTGAGCTGCCACAGAAAAGTCAAGCACATCATCAAACATAAAACTGATCTGTGATGGTTCCAGCTTATAGTCTTCGCAGAGATGTTCCAGCGCCTCAATCTTAAATTTAATTCCGCTATAGACGGCCTGAAAATGCTCTCTTCTTGCCAATGTCTGTGCCGCCTTATTATTCTCCCCTGAAATGATAATAAACACTGGCACCTCACCGGTACGGAGGAAATGGTTGAATCGCAACAGGTTCGTCCCCATGGCGTCCACCTCATTAAACGGACTTGAACCTGATTGATCCTTCTGCCCGTTGTTGAAGACTCCATCCCAGTCGAAGACATAAGCTTTTATCTTTGCCAGCTTTTGCCGGAGTATGGTGGATTCCGTAATAAAGCTTCCTTTGAAATGTTCCGTAAGGTAGAGGATTGAATCAGACATAGGTGGTCAGGGAAAGATGCTTTATGAACAAAGGTAAAATAATCAGGCTGTCTCGCAGCAAAACTCCCTGATGTATTGTTGAGTTGTGTAGTTGGTGAGTTGTTGTTCTGCTGTTTCGTTTTCTTCGTTGAGCTGCCTGGTCATGCGGCTGGTTAGAAGCTATAAAACAGAGTTGTTCTGTTTTTTTTGTGGAGTTGCTAGCCAGGCGCGCCTATGTGGCCTCCGACCCGCCCACAAAAATTTAGGCTCCTGTCTAACCTGAGAAAGTAGTGTGAAAGCGGTGTAACAGTAGTGTAATAGTGCTTAATAGCGGTAACCCACACCCTTTTTTCCTCCGGTTTTCACCCCCACCCTCAAATCCCTTCATTTTTCACCGTTTTCCAGGTCAAAAACCACTTTTTTTAAGAAGCTTTTCCCGCTCCCGGCGCGGCCTTCAACCCTCTCGGGTAACACGTGTAACATAAAACACCCCTTGTACACCCCCATCTTTGCAATACGAATTCGTTCCAGGATACAAATCCCCGATAGTCATGTTGAAAACAGGTGATGCATTCAGGTGAAGAGTGGATTTGAAAGGGCTTTGACCCCTTGCATGTTCGGACTGTATAGGGCTTGTGAATAACTTAAGTCCGGAGTAAGTGTTCTGGAGGTGCTCTGGAGATGCTCTGGAGATGCTCTGGAGATGCTCTGGAGGTGCTCTGTAGCTCAGTCTGATCTCCTGAAGTGTAACGTGTGATAAGAGGATTCGACTCAAATCTTTGGGCTTTGCCCCGGCTCAACAATGTGAGCCGGGATCACTTGCCCTAAATATTTTGACTATAACAGTCTACCTGTTACCTTACAAACTCTCCAGGTCCTGGATGTCCAGCATCCCGATTGGTTTGCCATTTTCAGTAATCAGGATGGTATCTACACTGGTCTTCTTGAAGATAGCATGCGCATCATTGAGGAGTGCATTAGCATCAATGCTGATAGGCGTGTTATATTCCATATCGCCCATCTTCTTGTCGAGTATATGCTCTCCTTCAGATTGCAGCAAACGGCGAATGTCTCCGTCAGTGAACACTCCTTTCAGAGATCCATCGCTTTCCACTACAGTAACCGCGCCAAAGCCAAATTCGGTCATCTTGACAATGGCATTCCGCAGGCTCATATCCGCCTGCACAAGCGGATTTACAGCATTAGCCGCTTCCTTCACAGTGACAGTCATCAATCTTGTGTCCTGCAGGAACTGCTCAGTAC
>JAFAAT010000272.1 GCA_023426425.1 Bacteroidota bacterium
GTTTTGGGTTGAGAAAACACAAAATATACCCACTTGTGGGTATTGCATGCGTATTCGTACCAGAGTACTTTTGAATCATATAGGTTCAAACATTATCTCTCTAATAAAAACCATCCAAACATGTTGAAAATTCAAACGGCAGCGATCGCTTTTGCTGCTTTTTCTCTCGCGACATTAAATAGCTGTAGTAAAAAAGACGGCGGTGAACCTGAACAAGAGGACATCGAAATTGTTGACGAACAAAGTCTTGCGGACAACCTGGAAATCAAGGGCGCAGTAAAGAAGCCAGGGGACATTCCGGCTCCAGAATCTTCGTCGTATCCCTTGGATTTCACACTCAACACACCTACTGTTGTAATTACACCAGGTAACACTTTTGACTTTGAGCTGGAGACAGAAGGGCAGCACCCTATGATTGTCTTTCTGCAGATTGACGGAACTGATGGATATTTTGAATTACAGGTGGATAAGAACGGGAATCTTTTGAACAAGACAACTCTGGCGACCCGCCTCAAGTCTGAGATCCGTCTGAAAGCACAGCCAATGGTAATGAACAATATGGAAATTGACGCAACTGTCCAGGTATTCCAGGACAAGCAGTCCAGCCTGGTCCCAAATCTCAGCAACCTACATAATTTCCAAAACTGGTCGCCAAAAAAGCGAGTAAGAATTAAAACCTATTCCACTGGAACTGGTGACATCTTCGCTACGCTGACCTGGAACAAGGAAGGTGATATAGACCTGTGGATGCGTGAGCCAAGTGGAAATAAAATCTACTATGCCAACAGCACTTCTTCGTCTGGAGGAGAACTTGACTACGACAACACCCAAGGTTACGGTCCGGAAAATATATTCTACGAATCTACTCCACCTTCAGGAAAATACGAGGTTTGGGTACATTACTATTCTGGTTCCGGAGATCCGGTTGATT
Source organism: Bacteroidota bacterium (assembly GCA_023426425.1). Taxonomy (GTDB): domain Bacteria; phylum Bacteroidota; class Bacteroidia; order Chitinophagales; family Chitinophagaceae; genus JAFIGV01. The sequence goes on from JAFAAT010000272.1 coordinate 932, forward strand.
GGGTTGTCTCTTTGAAGAACGGAGGATCGAGCAACAACTTCCGAGGAACACTGGAACAGGAAGATGACAGCGTCCTTGTTACTACATTCACCCGGTAATCATCTTGTTTAAACGCCATAAAGAAGCAGGCCCTAGCGGTCTGCTTCTTTATTTGAACTGCTGGACGGATCGGTCAAGTCCCGTTTAGTGGCTCCGGTTTGCAACTCAGTAGCCAGCCTGTCTGCTTTTTCACGAGCCTCCTCGTCGGAGTTCGCTTCTACGATTGCCCAGATGGTTTCACCGGTACGCTCTTCCAGGAACGTGTCCTGTGCCGGAACCTGCTGTTCAGTTGGAGTAATAGATGTGATTTCTTTATTGCGGAATTCTACACGATATTTTCCCATGAGTTTGAATGCTTGAACCTTCAGAAACTAAAAGAATATGCCACCCGGCCGTGTACGTTACGGATTTATAGTTGCTGTGGTTACCTTTGTTGCTTAACGAACACTATGTTACAGGTATCGGTAAATGATAAAGAACAGTATTCTGTAGAACAGAAGAATGGCGAATGGTATTTGAATGACACGGCCGTTGCAATTGATGTTCAGCACCTGCCCAATGGACTCATCAGTATCCTGCTTGATGGCAAAAGCTACACAGGAGTAGTGGAGAAAGTGGATAAGAAAAGCAAGGAACTAACATTAAGAATAGACGGACAATTACATACGGCAACCATAAAGGAACCAATAGACCAGTTGCTGAGCAGCATGGGTCTGGACCTCAGCAAACTGGCAAAGATTGAACCCGTTAAGGCTCCGATGCCCGGAATGGTACTGAAACTGTTGGTAGAACCGGGACAACAGATCAATAAAGGTGATGGACTGCTGATACTGGAAGCAATGAAAATGGAAAATGTGCTGAAAGCAAGTGGCAGCGCTACTGTGAAAGCTATTAAAGTAAATGAAAGGACCGCCGTTGAAAAAGGGGCAATCCTTATAGAGTTGGAATAATGAATTTCAGAAGCTTAGTAATGCCTGGTGTTTTGAAGTGGTTGCTTACGCTGGCAGTGGCGGTGTCTTCACCGGGTGCGGTAATTGCGCAGGATTGGGCTTTTGTCTATATCCAGGGAGACAAGCAGACGCCATTTTACGTAAAGCTTGAAGGAGAAATGCTGCCAAGGTATGGCAAAAATTATTGTATCATACCCAAACTGGCTGCGGGACCCATAAACCTGGAAATACTTTACCAACAAAACAGCCACCCGAGCCAGAAGTACACTATACAAGTACCTGAGCTAGGCTACCGTGGATTCCTTCTAGTAAAAAAAGAAGGGAGTTACACTCTTTACGACCTGCAGCAACAATTCTATCTCGCACCAGGTGACCAGGATCGTCTTCCCGAGACTAAAGAGACGGAGGAACTGCCTACCGTAGCTTCAGAAGAATCGGCAGAAAAAGAGCCTGTTTCCGAAGTAAACCATGAAGTGGAAGTAAACCAGGAGCCGGTACTTTCTTCGAATGTGAAAACTACTGGTGGAAGCGAACCAACATTTATTGAGAATCTCGTGCTAAAGACTCCAAAAGAGGAGCAACTAGCAATAGCAAACCAAAATGTTCCCGCTCAACCGGCGGCCATAAACCTCGAATCAGGAGAACCTGCTATACCCAACAGTGATTGCCCCAGTGCAATGCAGCCAAAGGAATTCTCTGAAGTGATGAACTACCTGCCTGAACTGGGACAAAACGATAAGCTGATCGTGTATTTCCTTAAAAAAGCAACTTCCGGGTGCTTTTCTACATTTCAGGTTTACCAGCTTGCCAGCAGGCTAAAAAGTGAGTCAGTGCGGTTTACATTCCTCAAGAATGTCTATTCAAGGGTAACAGATCAGCAAAACTTCTTTATGCTGGAGTCGCATCTTTTTGAATCAAATGAATGGAAGGAATACTTCCGGTCAATAAAATAGTATGAAATACCTAATTATCCTGGCAGGATTGGCCACGACCTTCGCTGCATGCAAGCAATCTAAGGAGGAACTAATTGCCCGGAGGTGGCAGGCGGTGGCGTTGGAGAGCCCTATGATGGATGAGCAGATTCGTATGCAGCGTGAGTTCCTCGACACAGTCGGCACCAGTACTGATGCTGCTACCAATGAAGTGCTCTACGGAGTGCGCAATATGGACAGTATGCGTCAGTGGATGAAGACACAGTTTGACAGTATTATCCTGGAGCAAAAGTCAGCAATAGCCAACACCTGGCTAAACTTCAGCAAAGAGGGAACCGTCGTGAGCAGTTTTGGTTCAGCACCTGATACCGTGAGCTGGTATTTTGATGATGAGGGTGCATTGATCCTGGATGAACTGAAACATAAAGGCGCAGGCAGCAAGGTAAAAATGGAAGTTGTGAAGCTGGATGAAGATTCATTGAAGCTACGATTCAATGAAAATGGCTTTAGTAGTACGGCTATCCTCATACCAGCAAAAGATTGACCAAAAACTACGTATCCTTTTCTATCTTTGAGCCTCAAAAAATAAAGCAAATCAATGCGAACCATACCTTTCCGACAGGCCCTGCGTGAAGCCATGGAGGAAGAAATGAGAAGGGATGAGACCGTGTTCCTGATGGGTGAAGAAGTTGCACAATACAATGGTGCATACAAAGTCAGCCAGGGAATGCTTGATGAATTTGGTGCAAGAAGAGTAATTGACACTCCGATAGCTGAACTTGGCTTTGCTGCAATTGGTGTAGGAGCTGCAACCAATGGCACTAAGCCCATCATCGAGTTCATGACCTGGAATTTTGCGGTACTTGCACTGGATCAGATTCTGAACCATGCTGCGAAGATGCTCTCCATGAGTGGAGGACATTTCAGCTGCCCTATTGTATTCCGCGGACGCAATGGTTCTGCAGGTCAGCTCGGAGCACAGCACTCTCAGGCTTTCGAAAGCTGGTATGCGAACATCCCCGGCATTAAGGTAATTTCTGTTTCCAACCCATACGATGCAAAAGGGCTTCTGAAATCAGCTATTCGGGACCCCGATCCCGTGGTGTTTATGGAAAGTGAGGTGATGTATGGCGATGTAGGAGAAGTACCGGAGGAAGAATACCTGATACCGATCGGAAAGGCAGATATTAAAAGGGCCGGAACGGATGTGACTATCGTTTCTTTCAATAAGATGATGAAAGTTGCACTGGGTGCTGCTGATGAACTCGCAAAGGAAGGCATTGAGGCGGAAGTCATTGACCTCCGGACTATCCGTCCACTGGACTGGCAGACTATCGTTGAGTCTGTAAAAAAGACAAACAGACTAGTAATTGTGGAAGAGCAATGGCCATTTGGCAGTGTTTCCTCGGAAATCAGCTATCGTGTACAGAAAGAGGCGTTTGACTTCCTTGACGCACCGATACGCAGAATCACTTCAGCAGATACTAATATGCACTATGCCCCTAATCTGGTTGCTGCGTACTTGCCTGATGTACCGAGGACGGTGGAGATAGTCAAAGAGGTGATGTATATGAAGAAGTAGGTAGTTCTTGATAATGGTTGATTCATTTGGCGCAGTTGAAAAACTGATACAACGTAATATAAAAGAATATACAAAGGCTCCTGTAAAGGAGCCTTTGCATTTTCCAACTGTGGACCCAAAGTCACTAACATGGAGACGGTTTGTCGAATTACTTCTTATGTCCTGGCTCCCAGATTAACCTGGCGAAGGTACTGAAGCGTTGGTTTTCCCTGTCGACAGGGATACCTGCAAGTATTCCTATTAGCAGTGATTCCGAGATGGCTACTCTGAGCTGAGGCCGGATAACCATATCGAAGTCCTGCTCTCTAAACTCCTTATTGAATTCCAACCCTACGAAGTTGCGGGTACCAGGAATCATATAGTGGACGTTGGTATTAAGGTCATAACGTCGCGACCAATGCCGCCCATCGAAGTGTAGTTGAAACTTCGGTCCGGTATATATAAGTGTATGGAAGTTATTACCCCATCTTTTTGCTGCTACGAAAAAAGGGTTGAAGATGTTTCCTTCAACTCCAAATCCTGCAAGGGGTTTGAAAGCTCCAAATTCCAGCTCATTGATATACCCAAGTGCCAGGCTCACATTACGGCGGGCGTCTACTAAAAAGGTCCATTGAGCTGCTGTTTTAAGACTCTCCATCCTGTGTGAGGGAACATCAGCTTTGTCGGTACCCTGAAGTTTTGAATAAAAAGTGAATGGTACCTCAACTTCAATTCCCAGGCGGTCAATAGGCGCAAACTCGTATTCTACAAGGGTTTGGTAAGTATCGTATCTATAGTTATCGGTTATTCCCATGCCCAGGTTCCATTCCTTCTCCCCTTTGCGTGCACCCAGGTCGCGTATTAGATCAATGTAGAGAGGTTCTGCATGCAGCACCTTATGCGGTTTGGACTGCTCTTCTACTTGATCGATATATATGCTGTCAATAGCGATTTTTTGCTGTGCATGGACCTTGCCAATACAGCAAAGCAATACAACAGAAACAGATTTAATTCCTTTCATTGGTAATTTTCTTCTCGTAAAATAAATTTGTTGTTGCCGACTTTGATAATGACTCACGTCAACAAATCAGGAGGAGAAAACACCTCTCCGAGCCAGAAATCGTATATCCTGTCAAGAGAATGTACAAAGTAGCTAACAGAGTGGATTGAAGGAAGATGTATAGTTGCAGGTGAAATCGATACCCACTCCTTCATCGATTTGTATTTTCCGTCGTCTTCGGTGTCCTCACCTTCGGGAACCGGAGTATCCAGGTCAAGTAAGTGTTCAGTAACGAGTTCAAACAGAGACTCGACTTCGTCGTACTGGTGTTCCGAACAGTACGACTCGTGTACCTCTGAAAAGTTTGCACTGGCATTCAGTACGAAAAGTGCGACCAGTGACAAAAGCAGTCTTTTCCACAGTGGCTTAGGCTTTTGTTTAGTTGAACTCATCCCGTAAAAATAGCCTTAGAACAAAAAGCTGGCGGGATCGGGGTGTTAAATTAGGGTTAAACGTAATCAGCTTCAGGCAAATAATCCTATCAACTTAAGAATCATCAACAGGTAAATTGGTATCCCCAGGAAGGCAAGTCCAAATGGAAGTAACATTTTAAATAACAGCGCATTCTTTTTAACAGGTTCTGACTTGCGGGTTACGGGCGGCATTTCGTGAGCAGAGTATAAGTACATGGTTGGAGTTTTTGTTTCGTTTAGTTATGACTTCTTGCGTTTGTTTTGATGACACAAATATCAATCACTGGTCAGCTCCTGTCAAGAAATTCGGGACGGTTAACAAGTGATTTGTGAGTGGTTAACAGTTCATTAAGAGCGCCTGCACCATCCTGGATTCAACGTGTTACCTTTTCATTAATTTTTGTTTACCGTTTTGTTACCCTTTCTTTGAGCGCTTGTGTAATCACGTGATTCAGGTCACCTTTGCGGCTGAACTTTACGATTAAGTAACCCAATGTTAAAGAAGCGATCACTGTTTTTTGCCTTGATGTCGGTCTGTTTGTCATCTGATGTAAAGGCCCGGGAAACAGCTCAGTCCGAGAAATCTCCCAGCACCAGCTTTAAGTTTGGTAAAGGCTTAGAGTTCGTAGCCAAAGATTCCAGTGCAAGTCTTAAGCTAGGTGTCAGGTTCCAGACGCTGCTTGCTGCCGAAAGGAGCCTTGCTGAGGACGCTGATTTTGAAAAAGAGATGTCCATACGCCGTTTCCGCATTAAGATGGACGGCTTCGCATTCTCCCCTCGTCTGGTTTACAAAATCGAACTTGCCCTGAGTAACCGGGATAACAGCTCAGTAATCCCTCAGGGTGCAAACGCCGCAAATATTGTTCTTGATGCGGTATTGAAGTATCAGCTGAACCAAAACACGGAGCTTTGGTTTGGTCAGACAAAACTGCCTGGCAATAGGGAGCGGGTAATATCATCCCAGGCACTGCAGTTTGTAGACCGGAGTCTGGTAAACTCATATTTTAACCTGGACCGCGACCTGGGAGTACAATTACACCATGAGTTCAACATTGGTAACATAGTGATCAGGGATAAATGGGCTATGGCCCTGGGGCAGGGACGCAACATTACCATGTCAGATACCGGAGGTTTCAGCTATACAGGACGTATAGAGGTATTGCCTTTTGGTGCATTCACCGGTGGCGGTGACTATTTTGACGCAGATTTTGCAAGAGAAAGTAGACCAAAGCTTTCAGTGGCTGCGGGATACAGTTATAATGATGGAGCAATGCGTGAAGGAGGTGAACTGGGTTCGTTTGTCGGGGTGCAAAGAGATCTTAGTACCTTTTTTGCTGACGCTATGCTCAAGTATCGCGGCTGGTCATTGACGACTGAGTTCATGGACAAACGCACAGACCAGTCTCCGGTGGTTCCTAACACATCCAATTTTTTTCAGACCGGCTATGGCTGGAATCTTCAGTCTGGGTATCTCTTTAAAAACAACATTGAGCTGGCTGGGAGGTACACATTTGTAAATCCTTCCCAGGCAATTCGCGAGGCGGAGCTGATGGGTAAAACAGATGAATACACTGTGGTGGTATCAAAGTACTTTTCGAGGCACAACCTGAAAATCCAAACAGATCTTAGTCATACGAAGGACGAGCTGGATGAGAATGGCTCTATCCGTTACCGGTTGCAGGTAGAAATGGCATTATAGAGCTGCCTAAATACTAAAGGAGCCGGCAGATAACTACCGGCTCCTTTACTTCTTTTAGT
>JAFAAT010000300.1 GCA_023426425.1 Bacteroidota bacterium
TTCTTAATCGCTGGTTAACCGGTTGCAAAGCCGGCGTTAACCAGGTCAAAATAGTTGCACCATCTCCGCCGCGGGTGAATCTTTGCATCATCAAACGAAACAAAAACTAAAACAACTCAAAAACACAAAAACAAAACAAATGAAAAAGATCATCATCATCGCAGCAGCTTTCATCGGATTCACTACAGCAGCTAAAGCACAGAACACTCAAAACGCTTCTGCCAACGCGAGCCAGACTGTACAGCTCCAACTGAGCAACGCGCTGGAAATCTCTTTCGTATCAAACAATAACGCTACAGGATCTACGGTGAGCCTGCCTTTCTCTACAGTAGCACATTATGCTAACGGTGTAGAAAGCACTGAGCAGGAACTGAAGGTTCGCTCTAACAAGAACTTTACTGTCACTGTAAGGACTCACCAGCCGAACTTCACCTTCTCTAATGGTGGTTCTGTTTCTTCTTCTAACATGCCTGTATCTGTTCTTGGCATTGCACTTACTGACAACAACACTGGCGGTCAAGCTGGACAGGGATTCTCCGGTACTGCTTACGTACCACTTTCCAGCAGTGCACAAAGCCTGATCACCAACGCAAGCAACGGCGGCAACCAGACTTTCACTGTGAAGTATAAAGCAACCCCTGGTTTTGCTTACCCTGCTGGCACATACACCGCTGATGTAGTATATACTGCTACACAGCAATAATCCCGGATCTTTTTCATCCTTATAAAGCAGAAGAGCCCTTGCGAGGGGCTCTTTTCTTTTTTGATCGAACAATGTTGTTCTTTGGTCCTACCTGAGCAGGGTGAGGTTTCCGGTATATTGTTCACCTGTATTGTTGGCAAAGCCTACCTCTATCAGGTAGACATATACACCCTGAGGTTGTTCCTGCCCATTGAAGCGACCATCCCAACCTCTGCCATCAATGGACCTGGTTTCGAAGATCAGCTGGCCCCAGCGGTTGTAGATTGACATCCGGTAGCTTGTTACTCCGCGGGAGAGGTCCTGTCTCGGAAGGAAGTAGTCATTGATGCCATCGCCGTTGGGTGTAAACGAGTTTGGCACATCCAGGTAGCAGTCTTTGAAGACTTCTACGCTGTCAGTGGTTTCACAACCATTGAGGGTTACCGTAGATGTGTAAATTCCGGGATGGCGAACAGTGGTCATCCAGGAGGTGTCTCCATTGTTCCAGCGCCAGGAGGCCATTGGATTGGCCATATTAATATAGTCTGTGAGTACCCATGCTGGTCCGCCGGGGCACATACTGGTATCGTTGCCAAGATCCAGCTTTGGATATGGATGTATTGTCAGTAACTGGATAACGGAAGATTGCGGACAGCTTCTGTAGGTAGCCTGTATAGAGATCATGAAAGTACCTGCAGTGTCATAGGCCTGACTCATCACATCAGTGTTAAGTCCTTTGACACCATTGCCCAAATCCCATTCGATGCTGCGGGTCGTAACAGTATCGTACAATGCAATGAACTGAATAAGGTTGCCTTCACAAAGAGTACTGTCAGAGAGATAGAAATTTACTGAAGTGATTGAATCCACCGTAATAGTCTGGTAGGAGGTATCGAGGCATCCTGAAATGTTCCCGACAATCAGTCTTACCGTATATGCTCCCTGATTAAAGAAATAACGAACTGGTGCTATTGAGCTGTCTACGGTGCCATCTCCAAAATCCCAGGCGTAGAATACTGCATTTGCAGAAGAGTTGTTCGTGAAGGTAACCTGCTCGCCCTGACAGATAGTATCGTCGGAAACAGTGAAATCAGCAAATAAGTCATCAACAAAGACACCATGATTAACTGTGTCTTTACAACCTGAAGAATCAGTTAGTATCAGCCTGATAGCAAATCCGCCAGGCGCAGCATAGGTGTGTACGATTGGATTACCAGTGCCAGTGCTGCCATCACCAAAATCCCACTCGAAAATCATCGCAGATTTTTGTCCATTATTGACCGCGCGGAGCTGCAGTTGTTTGCAGCCGACTACTGAATCAGAAACCTGGTAGTCGAGGATACTTACGTCGATCAATCTTGTGACGGTATCCCTGCAGCCCAGGCTATCTTCTATTGCTAGCATCACACTGTAGCTTCCGCCGGAAGCAAACGTATGTACAGGATGCTGGGTATTGGAGGTATTTCCATCGCCAAAATCCCAGTGCCAGAAAACGATCGGGTAGTAACTGTAGGATGTATCAATGAACTGACGTGTAGCGCAGCCCAGGGAGGAGTCGGTGAACCCCGCAATCAATAACGTTGCAAAAGTATCGACAGGGAGTACAAATGGAAAATTGTTCAACACCTGCCCTGGCTGTCCGGGTTCTGCGTGGTGGGCATCGGCGAGAGGAACCAGAGTACCGTTCAACCCACCAGCGATGTCCAGGGAACCGGAAGGAAGTGTAGCATTTGCAAACAGGATGACACCACCGCTTCCACCAGCGCCTGGTCCGTGATGTGCCGTCAGATAGTTATTACCGCCATTGCCACCATGGGCGCTAATGGGAGTGGTTCCAGCGAAGGAGGTTGCGTTAATAAGAACAGCACCGCCGCCGCCACCACCGCTTTGACCATCACCTCCCTGGTTCGGAGGGAAGCTATTCTGGTCTACACAATCGGCACCATTGGCAATGATAGAATCGGTACCCGCAATGGTGCCGGCACTGATGATAACGATTCCACCACCATTACCACCGGGATCAGTATCGAAGTTGTTTTCATGTCCGGCACCGCCGCCGCCGCCAAGGAATAACTTATTGGCTGCAGGTGTGTAGGAAAGCATTAAGCCACCAATGCCGCCTGTAGCCAGATTGGTATCACAACCTACCCATTGTCTTCCACCTTCACCACCTGTGCCGGCATTGCTTCCACCTCCGCCACCGGTATTCGTATTGTTGCCACCGCCACCACCGTTTGCCAGCTTGCCTCTTCCGCGTATGCGATCTGTTGAGACTTCAGCAATACCTTCACCTTTTTCTCCGCCATCGTTCGTTGGTGCCGGGTAGTAATAATCTGACAGATTGCAGGTGACTACCGTGCCGTTATTGATCTGTCCACCCCGGAAACCCTTCCCTGTAACGTCGATTTTATCATTCAGTGTCAGGGTACCGGAAACCAGCATCATAAACACACCGCCTTTAGTGCCGTCCCAGGCAAGTGCAGTATGCGGCTGGTTCACCACATAGTCGGTGAAAGAAGGAACTCTAACCACCTGAACGCGGCCATTGGGAATATTGTATTGGCGCTTTAGCTGATAATGTAGTTCCAGCACGTTGCCGGAAATATCCTTAATTGTATTGAGCTCGTAATTACCTGCACCATTATAGGCGATTACATCACCAAAGGAAGGGCTGTTTGAACTGTCGATTACAGCACCTTTCATCTGGATGACTAGTACGGTATCGCCGGGACTAAAATCTGCAGGATTGTCGACCAGGAGTCCATTGCTACAAAGCTGGTAGTCCAGGACGGCTGCATATTTATTGATGATAATTTCCTGAGCGGAGGATGAAAAGGCAAGGAAGAAGCCCAGGACTAGCAGAAGGCTGCGCATGAAGTTGAGTATTTGCAGGATAAAAATACAGTTAAAGAATTATTTAAATCATTGAGATGTCGTGGCTGATTGTCATTTTATTCAGACACACTCGTATATGAGACGTTGGATTAACTGTATTCGGTTGGAAATTTCAGATGTAGCCTGAGGGAGAGGTTAAGTTACGCAGAGGACACAAAGGGGGCGCAGTGGACACGGAGGCGTGCTCCCCGGCTGAAGCCGGGGTGATGAGCGGTAGGGGGAGAATGCGGGAGGGTTTTTCTTTGGTTGGGCTAAAGCCCATTTCCCGTGAGATACTGTGTCCCCGGGCTGAAGCCCGGGGCTATTAGAAAACTTAGGTTTCAATAAACCGACGTTTGCTCCTCGGGCTAAAGCCGTCGGAGAAGAGGTTAGAAAAGTGGGAAGTTGTGAAGCCGGGGCTATTAGAAAACTTAGGTTTCAATAAAACGACGTTAGCTCCTCTGGCTAAAGCCGTCGGAGAAGAGGTTTGAAAAGTGGGAAGTTTGTGAAGGCCAGGGGCTAATGGACAAGTTAGGCTTCGATAAACCGTAGTTACCTCCTCGGGCTAAAGCCGTCGGAGATTGGGGTTAGAAAAGTGGGAAGTTTGTGAAGGCCAGGGACGAGTGAATAATATCGAAATTCGAATATCGAAATCCGAAACAAATTCAAAATTCAAAGCTCAAAATATCTAAAGATGTAGGGAGCGTCAGCCTGGTTGGGTAATGTCGAAATTCGAATAGCGAAATCCGAAACAAATCCTAAAGTGAAATCATTAAATTTCTAAACTTCTTAGGCTCTTGTGGTAGGCGGTAGGCAACTGCTGTACGCGATTAGTAGAAGTTACACAGAGATACGCAGAGGAAGCAGAGGAAGCAGAGGGGTGCTCCCCCGGCTGAAGCCGGGGTGATGAGCGTAGGGGGAGAATGCGAGAGGGTTTTTCTTTGGTTGGGCTAAAGCCCATTACGAGTAGGAAACTGCGTCCCCGGGCTGAAGCCCGGGGCTATAGAAAACTTAGGTTTCAATAAAACGGCGTTTGCTCCTCTGGCTAAAGCCGTCGGAGATGAGGTTAGACAGTCGGAAGTTTGTGAAGCCGGGGGCTAATGGATAAGTTAGGCTACGATAAACGCAGATTAGCTCCTCTGGCTAAAGCCGTCGGAGATTGGTGTTAGAAAAGTGGGAAGTTTGTGAAGGCCAGGGACGAGTGAATAATATCGAAATTCGAATATCGAAATCCGAAACAAATTCAAAATTCAAAGCCCAAAATAATTAAAGATCCTGGGGGCGTCAGCCTGGTTGAGTAACGTCGAAATTCGAATAGCGAAATCCGAAACAATCCTAAAGTCAAGTCTTTAAATTTCTAAACGTCTTAGGCTCTTGTGGTAGGCGGTAGGCAACTGCTGTACGCGATTAGTAGAAGTTATACAGTGGACACGGAGGCTCATGCGAGTATTCCTGTTCTGGTTTTGTTAAGTTACAGAGAGGACACGAAGGAGGCGCAGAGATTCTGTGTTAAAAACCAAGAGAAGTTTGAAAAAATGTTTTATAATTTTGCGTTACTAAGGCGGCATACGTCAGCCTGTATGAGGGTCAGTTGTTTGTCAGCTGACCCTCATTTATGTCCGT
>JAFAAT010000311.1 GCA_023426425.1 Bacteroidota bacterium
CGGCTACGGCACGAGTTAGTTCCTCTCGCAGGGAGAGGCTCGAAAATGAAATCATCTAATTAAGAACTTATAATAATAAGATGCAAAGGTAGACTAATTAAAATTGGGATTAGCAGGAAAGATTTAAAACGAAGTATATTAACAAGTTAGACTCTGCAGACCAGTGATTAGTCTAAGCGCTTCCTGCGTGATTTTCTAAAAAAAATACTTCTCACTACTGGAAATCCGACACCTCAAACGGAGTTTTTGTTGGGGTGAGCAAAAAGGGTGAAATCCGCTATAGGCGCTCCAGTTATGACATTTTAAAGACATTTTGGAGCTAACTTACAGGAGCTCCCCTCTGTCTTTAATGAGGAATAAAACCAAAACTTTTATGAGATCAGTATTTACCATTCTACTACTTTGCTGCACCCTCACAGGCTTCAGCAACAGCCGGGTTTTTAACAAACTCGCAGATGTCAACAAGTGCTGGCATGAACAACAAGACGTACAACCAGCAGCACTCGCTGCTCCTATGAGCCACGGCGAGTACGACTGGATTCGCCAACACCTCATGCTGGTAGAGCAAACACTCAGAAACCGTAGCACTGCCCACCTCACTGCTGCCCAACAGGCAAAACGTGAGCAGGCTTTGGACCATCTCAATAGTTATTGGAGGCAGGGGAATTTTCCTGTCAATGATGCTTATGCATTCCGTACGCCAATCTTCATCGACAAGTATGACAATTTCTGTGCTGTTGGTTACCTGGTAAAGGCTACCGGCTATGAGCAGGTATCCCGGAAGATAGCGGCGCACACCAACCTCGCTTATGTGAAGGAAATGAACTATCCTGAACTGAATAGCTGGGCTAGCGAATATGGCTTTAGTGTGGATGAACTGGCATGGATTCAGCCCGGCTATCCACCAGCAGAACGTGCTGATGCTGTAGGCGGAGGTACTGACGGAGAGGTGATAGAGCTTTATCCTGACGATGCTGAAGATATCCTGTATGTAGGCGGAAGCTTTAGTACAGTGGACGGAAATCTTTCCGCTTCAAACATCGCCTATGTAATGGATCATAATGGCGTGTACATGTGGCATACTATGGGTGATGGCGTAAACGGACCTGTTCGTGCAATCGTAAAACATGATAACAAGGTCTGGGTTGCTGGCGCTTTCACAGAAGCGGGTGGAATGACTGCGAATAACGTGGCTTACTGGGATGGCAGCAACTGGCATGCGGCAGGTTGCACTTTTGGCCAGATCAATGACCTGGTGGTCTACAACAATGAGCTTTATGCAGTGGGTGATTTTGATGTATGTGCGGCTTTGTCTGAGGTCAATTTCGCGAAATGGGACGGAACCACCTGGCAGCAGATTCCCGGACTGGATGGTCATGTGAACACTGCTGAAGTAGTTGGTAATGATCTGGTACTCGGTGGCGACTTCAGCTATATGTCTATGGGCAATCAGAATGTGATTAAGTGGAACCCCACATCAAACTTTCAGACTTACGCGGTTGGTATCAATAACGAAGTGATGGATCTGCAGGTGTTTAAGGACACATTGTTCGCGGCCTGCAAGCAATTGGCAGTTGCAGACTCTATACTACTTCAGAAACTGGATAATGGCGCGTGGACTGGTGTCGACCTGTTTCCTACGAACAAGTTCTGGGCTCAGGGACCAACAGTTTCATTGAACACGCTGGTTGTGCAAAATGACACACTCAGTGTGGGTGGAGAGTTCAGTTTTGCTACTCAGCTCACTCCTGGTGTGATACTGCACAATGCTTCTGATATTTACCCTTATGTAGGCGGAAGCGCCATAGCTGTGGACAGTGGAGTCAATAAGATGGCGATATTCAAAGGGCGCCAGTTTACCGGCGGGAAGTTCAAATACAACTATTCCTGGGGCACATCAACTAACGCCCTCAATGGAATTGCAGTGAAAAAATTGGGTACGAACAGCATAGGAGGTAGTCCCGAAAGACTGACACTGAAGCTGTATCCTAATCCTGCTGCTCAGAGCAGTTCAATCCAGATTGAAGGAACTCATACCAATGCAGTCTTCAGTCTAAGGGATATTACCGGCAGGCTGGTACACACTACTGAGTTGGGCAACCAGACTGACAAGATTGATCTGCCAGCATTAGCACCGGGAAGCTATATGGCTGAACTGACTGATAAGAACGGCCAGGTAAGCAGTACAAAGCTCCTTATTAAGTAGTAGTTTTTGTTGACTGCCATATAAACCAGACAGGGACGTCCGAGCGGGCGCCCCTGTTTTTATTTCACTACCCAGTAGCCTACTGCCAGCCAAACCAGTCCTTTAACCAGGAAGAACATAAAACCCCAGAAGCCTACCTTTTTAAACCACTTGATCATCTTCTCCTGGCGGGAAATTACACTGCTCATTAGTTTGCTATGATTTTATAGGTTTTGAAATCGCTGGACATCGGAGCCTCCCTGCCTTCAGCTTTTGCTTTTGCAATGTCTTCGAAACCACGTTTGTGGCCTTTGATAAAAGCTTCTGAGCGGGTCCAGGTTTTAAATGCATCTTCTGTATCCCAGTAGCTGACGATCAGGTAAGGGTCTTCCTCTTTCCCAGGCTTGAGCACGTGCATTTCAATGAAGCCAGGCATCTTGTCGATCTCTCCTGCGCGGGAACCGAACAACTCTTCGAAGCGCTCGCGGTAGTCTGGTGAGCAACTGATATAGTTAATGGCAACAAACTTTTTATCCATAATGAGTCATTTTCCTGTCAAAACTAGATGTATAAACACCCTCCTGTTTACACTAACAGGAACAAGCAGTTCAAAGATTCGGAAAAATGCACGTGAATACATTAACTTTAAATATTAAATGAACACGGATGACCAGGTGCATACTACCGGCAATACTGATTGCTTCTTCGCTGCTATTTTCATGTGGTGGCAAGGCTCCTCTCGACAATGACTATCTCTGGACCAACCTGCTGGATACAGGTTTCAGTCAGTTCGAGAAGTTCATTGGTGTGCCACACTATAGCATCACTACCCTACCCGATCATCCCAAAGGTGACGGCATGAACGGAACACCGCTGGGGCTGAACAACGATCCGCTGGGCGTA
>JAFAAT010000004.1 GCA_023426425.1 Bacteroidota bacterium
TCCCGTATAGCCCTCCACTGTTCGGAAAATTCATGGCTGGTGAGGTAGGTATATAGCATCTGCATCTTATCACCTTTGTTCTCCTGGGTCTGCGCGGCATTGTGAACTTTGATTACCAGGTCGCGCAACACGCTGACCAATGCCCTGGCCTCACCGAAACTGCAAATCCACACCCCCTCCTTTTCGCCAAAGCAATCCAGGTCCTTAGGCATTGCCTGCGTGACTATCACTGCTATTTCCGCACCCAATGCTCTTGCATCTGCCTTGATCTTTTCAATCCATTCATTACTGAACTCCTTAGTGCGCTTGCTCTCATAAATGATAGTCCCACACTCCTGTCCGAAGTTGTTGCGCACCGTCTGGATGCAATCCGCTCCCCGTACGCCTTTGCCCACTTCCCTGACGATGTCGAAAGGAAAGGCATTTTGCAGCATCTCTTCCAATGCCAGTTCCTGTACCTCGCCCTGCAGTTGCATAGAGCCCTGTTCTGCTTTCCTCCGCATTTCTTCTGCAAGTTTTCTCTGGTCTTCCAGTTGCTTTTCCAGTTCCTTCATCTTCATCTGGTACTCCTGGTCGCGAAGTCGGCTTCTTTCCTCTTCTTCCTTTTTTAGCACCTCCTGCAGTTTCTGCCTTTCTTCAAGGATTGAACGCTTCAGCCGCAGGTCAAGCTCCTGTTCTTTGTTCAGGAGTTGCTCCCGCAATTGCAGGGCCTCCAGTTCGATTTGTTTTGCGGTGGTTAGCTTCTCGTCTTTCTCCTGGATCAGCTTCTGAAAATGCTTGAGTTGCAAATCGTATTCCTGTGCTATATTTTTTTTCAGCTGGAGAGAGATGCTTTCTTCCAGTTGTTTCTTTTCTTTTTCCAGTCGTAGTTTTAGTTCCTCTTCCTGCTGTTTTTTACGCTCTTCCAGTTGCGACTGCTGCTGGCGTATCAGATTTTCTTTCTGATAAAACTCTTCTTCCTTTTTCTTCTGCCAGTCGAGCATCTGGTTACGCAGCTCCCTCTGGATCTCATCTCTGAGTGCGTCTGTAGGCTCAAACTGGTTGCTGCAATGGGGACAGGTAATTCGGGTAGACATAGGCGTGGATTGCTGTTGACAGGAAAGTTACAAAGTTCGCGTTTATGGACTTAATCGCCTCAGGATTATTATTTTTGGCGGCATCCATGGTTCTGAGGCTCCTGATTGTGTTGCTGTTTTTTCATGTTTTTGCACCTGCCCTGGCGCAGGTGCCCAACCGTGCGAAAAGGTTTTACAACCTCGCGATGATCTATGAAGGGAAAAGGCAGCATGAAAAGGCAAGAAAGAAAATGGAAGGAGCACTGCGCATCTATCCTGCCTATGCGGATGCCTACAGCATGCTCGGCGCCTGGTATTTTCACGACCACCGGTTCAGAGATGCAGCCGACGTTTTTAGTCGTGCCATGAGTCGGGTGCCGGATGGGGCAAAACGGTTTTCTTTTCCACTGGCGAAAGCATTACTTTATAGTGGCAGGCCGGCTGAAGCGCTGGCCATTGCAGGCACAGATTCGGATGAATGGAAAAAGCTGAGAGCACAGGCTAGTTTTGCGATGACAGCCATGAACCGCGCCTGGACAGACACGGTTTTCAATCTTGGCAGACCGAATACCCGTTATGCGGAAACCTTCCCCTGGATTTCTGCAGATGGACAAAAGCTCTATTTCACGCGGCGGATGCGTCATGTGGACGAAGATTTTTTCTACACCACTGTAGACAGTTGCGGGGGCTGGTTCACTGCGAGCAATATGGGTTCTCCGCCCAACACACCCAACCAGGAAGCGGCACAAATGATCTCCGCAGACGGACATTATCTGTTTTTCATGAAATGTGAAAACCGCAGTGCGAATGGCTGGGGGCAGGGTGGCTGCGATCTGTACATGTCCTATACAGCAGATAGTATTTGGTCAGTGCCGCAGAGTTTTGGTGCCACCATCAATACTCCGGGGTATGAAGGCATGCCCTGCCTCTCGCCCGACAACAGAGAGTTGTATTTTGTAAGCCAGCGCGAGGGAGGCTATGGAGGGATGGATATTTGGGTTTCGAGGTTTGAGAACGGCCTCTGGCAGTTGCCCCGCAACCTGGGGCCTCAGATCAATACCGCCGGTGACGAGACTGCACCCTTTCTGCATATAGACAACCAGACGCTTTATTTCTCCAGCGATGGGCATACTGGAATGGGTGGGGCAGACCTGTTTTTCGCACGCCGGGTGAAGGATACGGTTTGGTCGGCCGCTACTAATATGGGCTATCCCATCAACACTTCTGCTGATGAAAACAGTCTTTGCATTAACATAGCTGGCGATCATCTCTATTTTGCGTCGGACAGGGACAGTGTAGCAGGTAATTTTGACATTTATGAGATGAAGTTGCCTGCACCGCTGCAGCCGGTGCCGGTGAATGTAGTGAAGGGATATGTGTACGACAGTCTGTCGAAGGCGCGGCTGAACTTCGCCAGTATTTATGTGAAAGATGCGTCTAATGGTGAAACACTTTATCATTTTAACTCCAACCGTGGCGATGGAAGCTATATGATCACAGTGCCTGCGGGTCGTCAGTACACCTGGCATATAGACCGGATTTCATACCAGGGCCTGGAGGCGCTGATGGATTTGAAAGACTATCCTACGGCGGTGGATATCAAATACAATATTTCCCTGCTGCCGGATGACTATGTGGCACCGGTGAATGACAGCCTGGTGCTTAGGATTCAGTTTCCCATCAATAGCGCGAAGCTGACGGAGCAGGATCGGGAAAGCATCAGGGCGGCAATTGCGCCCTGGGTTTATGAGAAGGCGGGGCTGGGCATTTATATCAATGGCTACACAGATAACACTGGCACCCCGATGATCAATGAGCAGTTATCCTATATGCGTGCGGGTCTAGTGGCAAAGGAAATCGAGGCGATGGGCTTTGATCCTCTGACGCTACGCGTTCATGGCTGGGGCGAAGCCAATCCGATAGCCCCTAATGACACGGATGAAAACAAGGATCTGAACCGTAGGGTGGAGGTGATTATCAGGAGATAAAAGGGGAAATTCGAATATCGAAATCCGAAATCCGAAATGTCGAAATCCGAATGTCGAAATCCGACTTGCCTGGCAGCTATTTTGAGGCTCCGGTCTAAAGCCCCGAGCACCAGAAGTAGCAGGAATACCGCCTTATCCATTGTAATGGTTGGGCTAAAGCCCCTATTCTAAATTATCCGGGACCCCGGGCTGAAGCCCGGGGCTAATGGTCAAAAGTCTGGCTGTAGAGATGTAAGTTTCGAACTTTCAAATCCGAGAGATAAATTCGAATATCGAAATCGAAAATCCGAATGTCGAAATCCGAATATCGAAATTCGAAACAAATTTAAATCACAAATTCGCGAAACCTCGAAATGCACATCTCTCGATCGCGGTGGGCACTGTGGCACTCCTGCCACCTCTGCGGCCCTCTGGGTTGCTGAACAGCCCCGTCGTTCAGCAGCACCAGAACATTACACCTCATTCCGATTTTAGACATATATCTAAACAAATGGCCGAAATGGCTATTTTTGCTTTCCCCCAAAAAATCTTGTGCCTTGCGCTTAAAGTCGTTGGATATTAAAGGGTTCAAGTCCTTTGCGGACAAGACCCATGTGTTATTGGATCATCCTATTACCGGCATCGTTGGACCTAACGGTTGCGGCAAATCGAACATCGTTGATGCTATTCGATGGGTAATCGGGGAGCATAAGATCAAAGCCCTCCGTTCTGACAACCTGGAAGACCTGATCTTTAACGGTTCCAGATCGCGCTCAGGCTCTGGGATGGCCGAGGTCTCCCTCACTTTTGAGAACACGCGAAACCTGCTGCCGACGGAATTTACCACCGTCACCATTACCCGGAAATTCTACAAGAACGGCGAGAGCGAATACAGACTTAACGACGTAACCTGCCGCCTTAAGGACATTCACAACCTGTTCCTCGACACCGGAGTCAGCAACGATTCCTATGCCATTATCGAGCTGGGAATGGTGGACGACATCATCAAGGATAAGGATGGTTCCCGGCGCAGAATGCTCGAGCAGGCTGCCGGTATTTCCATCTATAAAACCCGGAAGAAAGAAGCAAAGCAGAAACTCGAAGCCACAGAACAGGATCTGTCGCGCATTGAGGACCTGCTTTTTGAAATAGGTAATAACGTTCGCACCCTGGAGAACCAGGCTAAAAAGGCAGAGCGCTATTTTGCTGTTAAAGGAGAATATAAAGAGATCAGTGTTGAACTGGCGAAGGCTTCCCTTGAGCAGTTTAACGATCAGTACAAAGATCTTAATGAACAACACGATCGAGAGCTTGATCGTCGTACCCAGCTGGAGGCCGTAGTAGCTACAGAAGAAGCCAACGTGGAACAGCAGAAAGTGAAGCTGATTCACCGGGAGCAGGAGCTGAACAGCATGCAGAAACAGTTCAATGAACTGATCAACCGCATTCGACAGCTTGAAAGCGATAAGAAGCTTGCCGCCCAGCGCCTCGACCATCTGAAGGAAAGAGAGCGAAGCCTCACGCAGTTCCTCTCAGGTGCCGATGAACAACTCAAGCAGTTGCAGGAGTCAGTGGCATTTGCAGACAAGCAGATTATTGAGGAGAATAATGTGCTGGAAGAACTGAGGGATCAGCTGGAAACTCTGCGTGCTACTGTCGATGAAAAGCGTGAGCATTTTGACGAGAAGAAGCGTGTCCTGGAACAACTTCGTAACGAATACCAGCAGAAGCAGCGCACCCAGTTTGATGCAGAAAAGAAAGTGGCCGTGGCAGACACCTCTGTGATGAATCTGCAGCGGAGCATTCAGCAGGTCAATGAGGAAAAAGCACAACGTGCCAGTCAGATCAGCCAGTTAGGCACAGAGAAAAAGGATACAGAGGACCGTCTGCAGGATAAGCAGGACGAGCTTCAGGAGCTGGTGACCCGGCATGAAGAAGTAAAGGGAAGAATTCTTCAGAGCCAGGAAGAGTTGGAAACATTACGCTCCCAACTGGTAGATGAGAACAGGAAGCTTGATAGCCGCCGCAATGAGCACGACCTGCTTAAGTCGCTGGTAGAAAGCCTGGAGGGTTATCCGGACAGTATTAAATTCCTGAAGAAGAACAAGGATTGGAACAGCAATGCGCCACTGCTTTCCGATGTATTCGTCGTGCAGAATGAGTACCGGACAGCACTGGAGAACCTACTGGACAATTATCTAAACTATTATATTGTAGACGATCTGGCCGAAGCCGCAAAGGCGGTGCACCTGCTGGAGTCGAACAAGAAAGGGAAGGCAAACTTCTTTGTGCTTTCTCATTTCAAAGAATACAGTGCAGAGGCGCATGCTGCCATGGAGGGACTCATCCCTGCGCTCAGCGTGGTGAATGTGGATGAACAATTCCAGCCGCTTGCACAGCACCTGCTTGGGCATGTGTACATCGCAGCCAATGGCGTGGATGTAGCAGGCTACGAGTTGAAGAATGGGTTTGTGGTCGTGGAGCAGAGTGGTAAGATGGTCAGGGGTAAGTACACCCTTGGTGGCGGTTCTATTGGACTGTTTGAAGGAAATAAAATTGGTCGCGCCAAGAACCTGGAGCGCCTTGCAAAGGAGATTTCCGACCTTACACAGACGACTACGCAGTTAAAGCAGTTTATTTCTGAAACTCAGACAAAGATCACAGGCTTCAACCAGGAACTGAATGATAAGGCTATTGAGCAGACCCGCCAGGAGATAAACCGTCTCCAGAACCAGGTGGTGAATCTTACCAACAGGATTGAGAATTTTGAACACCTCAACCAGACGGGTGAAAAGCGCTTAGCGGATCTGCAGGATCAGCTCGACCACACGCAAGAGAGCATTGGCGACACCCGGACCGAGCTGGACGAGATTACTGAGCAGCTGCAGGCAATCCAGCAGCAGATCCAGGCAGCTCAGGCTGAATTCCAGGTAGTGGAACAGGAGTTCAACTTTGCCACCCAACAGTATAACCAGCAGAATATTCAGCTCACCCGCCAGCAAAGCAAGATTGAGACGCTGAAGCAGGAGCTTAGTTTCCGCAGCAATCAGCTAAACGATTTGCAGCGGCAGATCGCCACCAATAAAGAGCAGCTCCAGCAGACCACCTTACTCCTTGCTGAGACGGAAGGTAAACTCCATGGCGGTGATAATGAGCTCTATGAGCTGATGGCAAAGAAGGAGAAAGATGAGAAGGACCTGAACGAAAAGGACCGACTCTATTATGAGATGCGGAATAATATCGCCGCGCAGGAAGGTCAGCTGAACCAAAAACGCAGGGAAAAGGAGCAGGCGGAAGTGCTGTTGAATGGCATCAAAGACCAGCTCAATGAAATGAAGCTGCGACTTGCCGGTTTAAAAGAGCGCCTGCATGTGGAGTTTCGTGTGAATCTTGATGAGATACTCGACGAAGCGCGGAAAGGCGAGCTTACAGTTGAGGAACTTACCGCCGAATCAGAGCGATTGAAGAAGCGCCTTGAGAACATGGGCGAGGTGAACCCTACTGCGATAGAGGCTTATACTGAGATGAAAGCCCGGTATGACTTCATTATGGAACAGAAGACCGACCTGGTGAATGCCAAGGAGTCGTTGCTGGCTACGATTGAAGAAGTCGAGAATACAGCGAATCAAAAGTTCCGGGAAACTTTTGACGCAGTGCGTGCAAACTTCTCAGAAGTATTTAAAGCGCTGTTTACGGAAGAAGATACCTGTGATCTGAGGCTTACTGATCCTGATAACATTGCAGATAGTGGTATTGAGATTTATGCACAACCGAAAGGGAAGCGTCCAAGTACATTGACCCAGTTGTCGGGTGGTGAGAAAACGTTGACGTCAACAGCTTTTCTTTTTGCAATTTACCTCATCAAACCCGCACCCTTCTGTATATTGGACGAAGTGGATGCGCCGCTTGATGATGCGAATGTGGGCAAGTTCACACAGATGATCCGCAAGTTTTCGGATAATTCACAGTTCATTATTGTCACCCATAACAAGCAAACGATGGCAGCGGTTGATGTGATTTATGGCGTTACCATGCAGGAGGCGGGTGTGAGCAAGTTGGTGCCTGTCGACTTCCGGAGTTTGAATTGATTGGGTGAATTTCAATGAGTGTTCATCACGGTACCTGTGCACAGGCAACTTCGAGGAACCGCTCCGACATCATCTTTCCTGAAATAGCTCGTTGAGATTCATTGAGAAACCCGGCAGGACTTCGGAGCGGATCTCTCCGCCATTAACTGTTGTTCCTTTTTCGATGAACATTCCTGACTCGTTTCTGACATATTTGACGAATGATTTTGCTTCAGGTTGAATGATCCAATACTCCCGTACGCCAGCAGCTTCGTAAATATCGAATTTGACGGACAGTTCTTTTTTTGAGTTTCCGGGTGAGAGTATTTCTACTACTATGTCTGGCGCACCCAGACATCCGCGGGCGTCTATTTTTGAAGGATCGCACACCACACATAGGTCCGGCTGGACTACAGTGGTGATGTGGTCGTCTTCCCTATCCTGTGAATTATCGCTTTTGGGAAGTCTTACATCAAAAGGAGAAAGAAAGACTTCACACTGATGACCTCCTAAAAAGTTGGAAAGCAAAATGAAAAGCCGCCCTTTAATTCTTTGGTGCAATGTGCCGGGTGCAGGACTCATTTTGAACACCCTCCCCCTGAGGAGTTCAAAGCGTTGTTCAACAGTCCACCGCAGATAGTCTGCGTAGGTATAGCCGGAGTATGAAAAATCAGGTTCTTTGATTTCCATAGCGCGTTCTTTATTACAAAGATAGACGTCGGGAGCGAGGCTGCTAAAGCCAGGTGTATGTTCTCTAATGCGCTGTTACTGCGTAAATTGAAAATGGCTGTCTCCATTGAGACAGCCATTCAGTTGTATCATGCAAATCTCTTCTAAAACGTGTATCTCAGCATTGGCACAGGAAAGAATCCTTGCTGGTAATTATTGACTATGCGGTTATTGTGGTTGTCCCAGGTTTGGTTGAAGATGTTTTTCCTGTTGGTGATGTTTTGCAGGTCGACTGAAAACTCGAGTGTGCTACGCTTCATTTCCCTGCGGTAGGCAATCTTGAAGTCTACGCGGAAATAGTCATCCTGCTTCACTGAATAGGCTTGTTCCTCCAGGTACACTGCATCTCCCTCGATTCCAGATGTCATAAAATCAATTGGTGTGAGGTATCTGCCACCAATGAGCGAGGACTTAAGATTTAATGCCAGGACGCTTCCCTGTTTACCGATCCTGAACTCTTTTCCTCCCAGCACATTGAGTACATAGCCGGTGTTGAATGCGGTGTTTCTTTCCACACCATCACTGCCTTTATACTTTGAGTCAAACAGCGAAGTGGTAATGAGAAAATAGTACCCTTTAGTGAAGAAATGCTCCAATGTGATCTCTGCGCCGTAGTTGGTGCCGGTGCCACCATTTACCAGGCTGTCTGTGTTGGGTGGTGCAAAGTCAGCGCCGAAGTTCAGGGCAGAATAGGAGGTTTGCCTTATTTCCACGGGCACCTGGTCCAGACTTTGGTAGTATCCTTCGACTTTGAGACGAAGGCTTTGGCTGATGTTCCAGTCATAGGTGAGGACGGTGTGGTGGCTACGGGTGAAATCCAGATTCCTGTTGGTGTAGATGACGCCGGAAGGAGTTGGCGTCTGCACGAAATAGCTATAGATACTTTGCATCTGGTGGTGCATGCCATAGCCAATGCTGAGAGAGTGGTTTCGGCTGAGGGCATATTGGACACTCGCCCGTGGCTCTACGGCAAATGCATCATTGATGTTCAGGTATTGTGTATGCACACCTACCACTGAAGACAGATTGTTGCTAAAGCGATGTCTCCATTGTGCATAGGCTTGTGCCAGTCCGAGGTCCCCTTGCTCGTCGGCATAGACTCTTTCGATATTGCCGTAGTAGATCCTCTTATTCTTCAGGTTGAATGTGGTATGGTCATAGATCACCCCTGCCTGCAGATTGTTTCTGGCGTTTATCTTGTGAAACAGTGTGAATACTGCAGATGCTTTGCCGGTAGTGAATCTGCCTTCGTAGGTTCTGCTGTCTGAATTGTTTTCATAGTTTATCGTGTCCTGCAGAAACTGTTCGAATGTGGTACTGTATCCGAGTGTGAGTCTGGCTGAGGTTTTTTCCGAAAGCTGGTATTCATAGCTCGCGCCGGTTATGGTGCTGCCATAAAGCGTCCGCATATTAGTATAGGGATTCCCGCCATAGAGGTCAGGTTTGGTGGTGTCTGTTTCGCGGCCCAGGAAGTCTGCCTTGCTGCTGCCTGCTATGCCGAATAAGCTGATCTTAGACTTAGTATTGATCCTGGTTGTGATCTTATAGTTCAGATCCTGGTAGATGGGAGTGGCTGAGCCGGTCCCGAGATCCAGTCCGAGTGCTTTGAACACCCCCAGGGTAGAGTAGCGGTAGTTGATCAGGTAAGAAGTCTGCTTTTTTCTTCCAAGGGGGCCTTCTGCTCCCGCTTCGAAGCCGTTGAATCCCACCTGGCCGACAAATTCATTCTTTTCCTTGTTGCCCTCCCGGAGGCGGAGATCGAATACGC
>JAFAAT010000028.1 GCA_023426425.1 Bacteroidota bacterium
GCTCCACATAGAGCAGGACAATGTCCGCAGCCAGATCGCCGAACTGATGAAACAAAAAGCCTCCCTCAACCTCCTCGACCCAAACACCTCCCCCGTAGTTGCCAGCCCCGGCAGCCTCCTCCTCACCGACAAAGGTTATTTCTACCTCTCCATCCCCCTCGGCAAGATCCACCACAATGACCTTCAGGTCATAGCCCTCTCTCCCCATTCACCCCTCGGCGCCAAATTCCTGGGGCGACAAGCTGGCGATTCAATCTCTCTCAACACTGCCACCTACAACATCATTGAGCTGTTCTGAAAATTTACTCTCGCTCGCATAAGCCCCTGTGACAATAGAAACAATCATCCGAATCATCTTTTCCTACTAAAATACACTCCTGAAAACAGAAAGGCACCGCCATCATAGCAGTGCCTTTACATTTATCATTCTTCCGATTTACTTGTTATAGACCTTCAACGCCGCCTCCAGACAGTCCATCGCTCCGTTGATGTCTTCACTGTTCAGCACATAGGCTAGCCTCACTTCGTCCTTCCCCTGTCCCGGTGTAGCATAGAACCCTGCAGCAGGCGCCATCATCACGGTCGCCCCATTATGCGAAAACTCCTCCAGCAACCACTGGCAAAACCGCTCACTGTCATCCACCGGCAGCTTCGCCATTGCATAAAACGCACCACCCGGCAGCGGACAGCTAACTCCCTCCATAGCCTTCAACCTGCCCACCAGCAGATCCCGACGTGACGTGTACTCAGCATGCACGGCATCAAAATAATCTGTAGGAAGATCCACCGCCGCTTCACCCAATATCTGAGCAAAGCTCGGAGGACTCAGCCTCGCCTGTGCAAACTTCATAGCCGCATCCAGCACCTGCTGGTTCTTGGTTACAAACGCACCTATGCGCCCTCCACATGCACTATACCTTTTGGAGATGGTATCCATCAAGATCGCATGTTCTTCCAGCCCCTCAATAGACAGCGCAGAGATATGCTTTCTGCCATCATAACAAAACTCTCTGTAAGCCTCATCGCTAAACAGGAACAGATCGTGCTTCAGACAAATCTCCTTCAGCACCATCAGCTCCTCCATACTATAAAGATATCCCGTCGGATTGTTAGGATTACAGATCATAATAGCCTTCGTACGATCAGTAACTGCACGCTCAAAGGCATCAATTGGCGGCAATGCAAATCCATCTTCAATCGAAGAAGGTATAGGCACCACCTTCACCCCCGCGCTGGTAGCAAAGCCATTATAATTGGCATAGAACGGCTCCGGTATTATGATCTCATCTCCCGGATCCATACAGCTCATTATCGCAAAGAGTATCGCCTCTGATCCACCAGTGGTAATAATTATCTGGTTGTGGTTGATCTGAATGTTATTCCTGCCATAGTACTCCACCAGTTTCCTGCGGTAACTCTCAAAGCCCGCGCTATGCGAATACTCCAGCACCTTTATATCCGTGCTACGCACCGCATTCAGGATAGAAGCTGGTGTCTCTATATCGGGCTGTCCAATGTTCAGGTGGTAAACTTTAGTGCCTCTTTTTTTAGCTGCTTCCGCGTAGGGAACAAGCTTTCTGATGGGAGAGGGCGGCATTTGTGCTCCTCTTTGAGCTATGACTGGCATGCCGCAAAAATAGGCTGACTACAAGTAAAATAAAAATGGCTGATTGTGTACAACCAGCCATTTTTATACTATGAATTTACGCTTTACTTAGCAGCATTCCCCGTATTCTGATCAGCAGGGGTCACAAAGCCTTTGATGTAAAGCTCATAACGATCTTTCTCACTTACAGCATTAGAAGTAATGTAGACACTCTTATTGAATGGCTGATTGCCACGTCCCTGAGTAGTGTACCTCACCGTAATCTTCCCGGACTTACCCGGAAGGATAGGCTCCTTTGGCCACTGCGGCGTAGTACATCCGCACGATGCACCAGCATTCGTGATGATCAGTGGCGACTTACCTACGTTAGTAAACTCAAATACGTGTTCAGCTACCGGCCCCTCGGGTATCTTACCAAAGTCGTAGGTGTCCCCACCCTTAAACTTAAACCTTGGAGCCATGTCCTCTGCCTGCTGCTCTTTCTTTGCCGCCTTAGGCTTATCCTGCGCGACAACTGTACCTGCAAACGATACACAAAGTGCAGCGATGAGTAATTTCTTCATTACTTCTTATTACCTGAAATGATTAGTTGGTCTTGATCATGGAAGTGTTCTGTGGAACAGAAGACTCAGGCGCCTTCTCCACATTACCCTTAATGGTGATCACCTTAGTACCCACGTTAGAGAATACAGTGATCGACTTGTTGAAAGCACCGGCAGCAGCAGCATTGTAAGCAGCCTTGATCTCACCAGTCTTACCAGGAAGGATTGGATCCTTAGACCAGGTAGGAGAAGTACAACCACAGGATGGCTGCACGCGCTGAAGGATGATTGGCTCTTTACCAGTGTTCGTAAATTTGAAGGTGTGCTCCGCAGGAACGTTTTGCTTCAGGGTTCCAAAGTCATGAATCTCAGCATCGAACTTCATAACAGATGCGTCCTGAGTAGCAGATGCAGCCGCTGGTGCAGCAGCAGTAGTAGCAGCCGCTGGTTGAGCAGCTCCTTTCTTAGCTTGTGCGAATGTTGCAGTTGCAGCAAATGCAATGAGTCCAAGGGATAGAACAAGTTTCTTCATATAATTGTTGGATTTTATAAAGTGTGTCAGACAAATTTAATACTTATTTCCCTAACTACGACACCCCAAAGTTGCTCCAAAGTTTGTTAAATCAGCGTTAAGGGCTGTATTTTTGGCCAAAATGCCTTCTTTTCTCCTCATCCAGACCGCTTTCATAGGTGATGTTGTACTCGCAACTGCCCTGGCTGAGAAACTTCACTCCCGCTTTCCGGACGCCCCAATAGACTTTCTAGTACGGAAAGGAAACGAGCAACTCTTTGAAGGTCACCCCTACATCAGGAAAGTAATGGTGTGGGATAAAAAGAAACAAAAGAACCGAAACCTCTTGAAGATAATCCTTCAGGTCCGCAAGCAGGGATATGACTATGTCATCAACCCACATCGCTTTGCAACCTCAGGACTCATTACTATCCTGTCCGGAGCGCCACACAAGATTGGATTTGACAAAAATCCTTTCTCCTTTGGCTTCTCAAAAAAGATCGCCCACATCATTTCCCAAACAGGCAGCGGCACGCCACTGCATGAAACAGAACGCAATCAAATGCTGATCACTGACCTGACAGATGATATTGCAGCGCGGCCCCGTCTTTACCCAACCCCAGCAGACTACAAGAAAATCCGGAGCCTTCAACGCCAGGCATATATCTGCATTGCCCCTACTTCCGTCTGGTTTACCAAACAGTTCCCGGCAGCACACTGGATACGTTTGATCAATTCACTCCCCAGGGATTACATGATATTTCTACTCGGTGCACCAGGAGATAAAGCGGCAGTCAATGAGATCGCCACCCAATCCCGCAACCCCCAGGTGGTCAACCTCACAGGCATGCTTAGCTTCCTGCAGTCCGCCGCCTTGATGAAAGGCGCAACAATGAACTACGTAAATGACTCTGCGCCTATGCACTTCGCTTCGTCAGTGAATGCACCTGTCACAGCTGTCTACTGCTCCACCGTACCAGCCTTTGGCTTCGGGCCACTAAGTGATCAATCCCGGGTAGTTGAAATCGATTATGACCTGTATTGCCGCCCCTGCGGGCTGCACGGATATAAAGCCTGTCCCGAAGGCCATTTCAAATGTGCACATGAAATAAAGAACGACGACTTGCTATGGTGGATTTCGAAAACGACATAAAGAACTGCATCAGTACACTACAAACCGGAGGCACCATCCTCTACCCAACAGACACGGTCTGGGGTATCGGCTGCGACGCACTCAATGAAGCAGCCATCGACAAAGTATTCACTATAAAAGAACGTCCCAAAGAGAAAAGCCTTATCATCCTCCTCGCTGATGCAAGAGATATTATCCAATACGTAGCAGCTCCCCCGCCCGATATCATTGAAATGCTTGAGGGTTTTGATCGTCCTACTACCGTCATTTATGAACATGCTCTGGGCTTTCCTGACAACGCCATCCACGAAGACGGCAGTATAGCCATCAGAGTCACAGAAGACCCCTTCTGCAAAGCCGTGATCAAGCGATTACGACGACCCATAGTATCCACCTCTGCAAACCTCAGTGGCAATCCTACACCTGCAACTTTTTCTGAAGTGGCACAAGAGATCAAAGGACGAGTAGATTACATAGTAAACTACAGGCAATCAGACAACAATCGTGCAGCCCCATCAAGACTCATCCGTATTGCAGACGATGGAAGCATGGAAATATTACGCGCCTGATATTTACCTATCCTGATTAGTTTTGCAGCCCTATGGATATTACCTGCACAAGAGAAGAGACAGGTCTGCTCGAGAAGATAGCTACCGTTGCCAGCGAACAATCGGCAAGCTGTTATCTCATCGGCGGCTTTGTCCGTGATAAACTCTTGGGCAGGACATGCAAGGATGTCGACATCGTTTGCATTGGTAGTGGCATTGACCTGGCACATGCAGTAGCCGCACAACTAAAACCACAACCCAAGGTTTCATTCTTCAAGAATTTCGGCACTGCCCACTTCAACTGGAAGGGCTTCGACGTAGAATTCGTTGGTGCCCGAAAAGAGTCCTATCAGTCACACTCCAGGAAACCGGAAGTAGCCGAAGGTACACTTGAAGACGATCAGCAACGTAGAGACTTCACCATCAACGCTCTTGCCATCGACCTCAATAAGTCCGGCAATTTTGGCGCTCTCATAGATCCCTTCAACGGGTTGGAGGATCTCAAAAACAAGGTAATCAAAACACCACTGGATGCGGACATCACCTTCTCCGACGATCCCCTTAGGATGATGAGAGGCATTCGTTTCGCTACACAACTCAACTTCAACATCGATCCTGTAACACTGGAAGCAATCTCCAGGAACAGTCAAAGAATTAAGATAGTCTCCCAGGAGCGCATTTCAGACGAACTGAACAAAATCGTATTGAGCAAACAACCTTCCATCGGTTTCGACCTGCTCTACCGCACTGGATTGCTGCACCATTTCTTTCCACAAATGACGGATCTTGCGGGTGCTGAATTCATAGATGGAAAAGGCCACAAAGACAACTTCTACCACACACTCCAGGTTCTGGACAATGTAGCCCACCGCAGTAACGACCTCTGGCTGCGATGGGCTGCCATCCTGCACGACATCGGGAAGCCTGCCACCAAACGTTTCGAAGAAGGCCACGGCTGGACCTTCCATGGCCATGAAGTGGTAGGCGAGAGAATGACTCCAAAGATTTTCCGCCAGCTCAAGCTCCCACAGAATGAACGGATGAAATATGTGGCAAAACTGGTAGCACTCCATCTGAGGCCCATTAGTCTTACCAAGGAGGAGGTCACTGACTCCGCCATGCGCCGACTGCTGTTTGATGCCGGTGACGACCTGGAAGACCTGATGATACTTTGCGAGAGTGATATCACTTCTAAGAATAAGTTCAAGGTTAGGCGCTACCTCGAGAACTTCGAACACGTGAAGGACCGGCTCAGAGAAGTGGAAGAAAAGGATAAGATCCGCAACTGGCAGCCACCAATTGATGGTGAGATTATCATGAAGGTCTTTAACCTTCCTCCTTCAAGAGACGTAGGCACTATCAAAACCGCAGTGCGTGAGGCTATCCTGGATGGCTTGATCAGCAACACCTACGAAGATGCATACAACTATATGCTGACCAAGGCTGCTGAATTAGGCTATAAACCAGTTTAATTGATCATCACCCAGTTGAAGCCAAAGCGAATCATTGCATCCTGCATCGGGTAACCGGGAGCGCTAATCACATTACGCGTAATCATCTGTTGCAACTGATCACCCATAACATAAGCCCGGAACCTCTTAATCTTAAAGTTGAAAAACACTGCAGTCTCAGGAGCATTGGTAACCGAATACGAATCCTGGTAATAGAACCTGTTAAAGAAAGGCGCATATCCGGAAGGCTCATACGGAGTATGCCATCTCACATCTATACCCGTTGCTATTTTCAGCGCGTTGCCAAACAACCAGGTTTCAATACTTAGCTGATGCCGCCCCATAAGCACAGGCACATTAATAGGCGCATCCGCTGTCTTTTGCTGGTACGCGAATTCATTGTCCAGCACCAGAATTCCAAACCTGAACACCTTATTCAACCAGATTTGTGTCAGATTGAATGCACTGGTAAACTGACTAAACTCCTGCTGTTGGTTTAAGTAATAGTAGTTTGCAATGGTATAATTCCTTAAACCTGCCGAAGCTTCAAATTTCTCATTCCTGAGCGTTGCGGAAAGCAAAGTGATCGACTCCTTATCATTGAAGCTGCCATAGCGTTCGTAATAAGCATGCTTGTAGATCGTGAAATTATATGGCGCGTTGTTTAAACGCTGATCGAACCCCAGGCTAATATTACCAATTGCGCTGCTGATATCCTTACCCAGATTAGCTGTAAGCCTGAAGTTCCCGGCAGCATTGCCGGTGAGGAATAGCCTTGCGCTGGCATCATAAAACCATTTACCCGCCTCCAGTGCCTCCTTGCGAATCTCTCCGGTCAGATAGTTACTGAAGATATCTTCACGTGCATCGCCAATAATATACTCCGTGCGAAACCTGTCGAACCGGACACCAAAACCGGCACTGAATGTCATTGGATCCTCGCTGGCTCCCACAAAACCATTCAATAGAAAAGCATTATCAACCATCGTCCATCGCTGGTCCATGTACACAGAATCACCCGGACTGAACGTCCTTTCAAATAGTCCGGTGTAGCGCAATGAGTCCGGCCTTACATCTTTATACTGATACTTCTCAGAGCGAATACCCAGCCTGTGAGAGATGCTGAACCTGGGCTTGAGTTGAAAGCTATAGCTGGTACTATCTGCGCTGTAGGTAGTGTCTGTTCGTCCCCAGGTGTAGGCATGATTAATCGTAAGTGCAAAGTCCCGCAGCATTGTAGAAACCGGTGAACGCCGCTGGGAATACCCATCATCCACAAACCGAACGGGAATCGTCATACGATCAGAGAAGTCTTCGTCCTCCAGCAATATTTCCTCAATTATCCCACCATTCTCATCATGTTGCAGCTTGTTGTACACCGCAGCACCAAATAATTTGTAATGCTGATTTCTACTTTGGTAGTTGGTGGTCAGACTTGCCAGATCATGGCTGGTGCGCTGGTTACGATAGTAGCCAGGGGAGCCTACCTTTCTGTAGTTGGCAGCAAAGTTCCAGGTGGGCGTCACATTCTGGGTATGCAATACAGAAGCTAGCTGCTCAGCCTTACTACCAAGATTATAAATAAACTCCGTATAAGGTCGTGTGGTATTGTAATAGCTCAGACTATCCGGATGGAAGCGGTAGACATCAAACGCATGATACCCCAGAGTAGGACCGGTTCTGTCCTCCGGCTCAAAGAGCAGACTTCTGGAAGGTGAGCCTAAATTTCCAAGATCTCTATGCCAGGGCTGGGAGAAAGGACGTCGGTGAAAAGTATGCAGACCCGTATCCGGATGATGTTTCCGTTCTGAGTTTAATTTCCTGAACCACACAATTGCATCCTCACTTTTCCAGGTATTTGTGTTC
Organism: Bacteroidota bacterium; assembly: GCA_023426425.1. Classification (GTDB taxonomy): domain Bacteria; phylum Bacteroidota; class Bacteroidia; order Chitinophagales; family Chitinophagaceae; genus JAFIGV01. Next base: position 7,657 of record JAFAAT010000028.1, read on the forward strand.
GTTTTATTGGAAGTATCCCTCTGGGGTGCATTCTGCAGCGTCACCGGCGCACCAGGCATGGGAGTAGGAACCTGTTGGGCCCAGCCAGACTCAATACTTAGAAAGAAGAACAAAAGGCCTAAGACTGGTCGTAGATCGAAGCCGGTGGTTTGCAAGAGTTATCGTTTAGTGATCTTCTGTTTATACACCTGGCGACCGGCTTGTAAAGTGAGTAGGTAAGTTCCGGCAGTCAGGTTGCCCGGCAAAGTTAAACGAATCGGCTGAATGGTTTGAGCGCTGAAGTCAAATCGTCCCTGGGCTACCACATAGCCCGTGATACTGTAGACAGTGTAACTAGCAACACCGACATCTTCGGCAGGCAAATAGATGTTCAGATTCTCACTAAATGGATTAGGAAAGACTTCCCATTCACCAGGTACAGGAATGATGGGTATAGGGAATCCGCTATCAGGTCTGGGTATAGCACCTGACACGTCAAATACAAAAAGCCCTGACTGCATATCACTTACAAGTATGCGCCCCGAGGGGAGGTATGGGTAGCACCCCCAGGCACCTGAAAAGCTCTTCCGGTTATCACCAGGGTAGGTGTCATAATACCCCACCCTTCTGGGATGCACAGGGTCTGAAAGGTCATAAATCTGAAAGCCATCCTGGTAGTAGGATATTAATGCATAATCTCCAAGCAGGAATGGATTGTGCGGAATGCAGGTAGAGTCTTCCCTCGGCATAAAAGTGCTCAATGTTCTAAGGTTCTCCTGGTTGCGCACATCGAGCACTTTGATTGGCAATCCATGCGTTTCATCGGCCATCACGGCAATCCCTTTATCGTTGATCCATGAGGAGTGGTTATAACCCTGGAAAACATAGGAGGTAAGTTCAGCGATCCTACGGTATCCTGAAGAGTCATTAAAATCCACCACCTGAAGGCCATACATACCAGAGCTACACCAGGCGGTATCATTTCTCACAAACACATCGTGAACAGGAGCTCCAAAATCAAAGACATGTGTCAGTTTAGGAAGCTCGGGATTTGCAAGTGAATACCGGCGCATATAGTTGTGACCGAACATTGACATGGCCGAACATGTATATAAGCTACCTTTTGCTGTATCAATAAAGATATTGTGACTCGTGATAAGTTCCATTAGGGTTGACTCGTAAACCAGTGGCATTGAATCAGGAAGATAACTGAGGTTAAATACCTGCAAGCTGCTTTCACCCTGATCACACACTGCATACAGATAGTTCCTGTAGGTTTTGTAGTCCCTGTGAATGACTTCTCCCCTATGTTTTCCAGGGTGAAAAGCAACCTGTTTGCAGGTATTCACATCGATTACATGTACACCAATCGTAGAACCAATTGCAGCATACTCCCTACCATTGACTGTAAATCCCCAGGTATCATTATACCGTTGCCCACGCGAGTTCTCTGGCACCAAACTCGTGTCATTCCACAAACAGAGTTTGGAAACATTCCATGAATCCTGTCCAAGGGCAGCGACTGAAGGGAAAAGGGTAAGTAGCAAGACCAGGATCTTCATCCTCATACCTAAAGTTAGATAAAAAGAACAGCCGAAATAATACATGGGGTAATAAGTGACAAGCTACTGACAACTGCACATATCAATGTTTCACTTCAGGAATGGCACCAATGAAAAAGGCTGTCACACCGACAGCCATTCATTATGTCATATCAAATTACCAACCTAAATTTCTTCATCGTCATCCTCATCATCATCCTCAAAATCAAGATCATCGTCATCCAGATCATCATCAACATCCACATCATCTAAATCATCGTCTGCAAGTTCTTCATCATCATCCAGATCCAGATCGTCATCTTCCAGGTCGTCATCGTCATCTTCGTCCAGATCGTCAGCGATGGCTGTGGGCTGAGGTCTCATTGCAGCACCCAAAGTAGCCGTGGCACCTGCAGGATTCTCAGCAGGATTGTCTACCTCCCTTGCCGGAGATACTACCTCTGAGTCTGAGATGTACACGTTTGACAAATACATATCGACCACATCTTCCTCCCTGCTAAGCATAGCCACCATATCACCTTCGGGGGCACCCATATTAGTTGCTGTGAAATTCTTCATGATAATCTTGTTTTTGAGCAATCAAACCGAATAAAAAACGTGCCTCACTTGAGACGGCTTAAGGAGTACCCTCTGTGATGTTATCATTGTCGTCACTTCCAAGGCTATAATAGTTGTTCTCTTCATCGCCATGCCCCATAGCATCTGCACCTGGATCATTGCCATCAGCTTCGGGAATATCAAGATCATCACCGGTACTATCCATATCTACAGCAGCTTCATTGAGAGGCTCTCCATCAAAATCAGTATCATCGAGGCCTTGTTTTCTAATCAGTTCATCATCACCACCATCCGGATCATTTTCGCGCTTGCCGAGGTTCTGCAGATCTTCGGAAGTCACGTCAGCATCCGTACCCATTGTGATATCGAGGTCTTCCTCATCCAGTTCATTTGCTTCCTCAAGAATATCTACTCCATCCACGATTCCCTCCTCATCATCTGAAGAGATCGTAGTATCTGCCATTTCCCCAAAAGGACCTGCCGAAGTGATATGTTCCTGTCCGGGGATATCGCGCACATCCGGTATCTCTACATAACTCGTTTCCTGCTTCAGGCGCTCCTGATCACTAACGCTATCATTGATATCGTCTGTGTTCATGCTATCCGGAGTGCGTGGACCATCCAGGTTCCGTTCATTTATCTCATTGTTGCTTCCCTGCCTTTTATTTTCATCTTTTGAACGTGCCATATTCTGTTCCTTTATTTAATAACCTTAAAAAGCTGTGCCTTGAGCAGGACATGGAAGGAAACTCTATTCTGAGTATTTTTGTGCAAAGCTTAGCGCCCGCTGGTAAGATTTTTAGAGTATAATCAGCTAAACTGGTTCTTATGAAGCTGAAAATCATCGTCTTACTCTTGTCGGGCAGCCTCTTTACCGGGATAGTTGCGTCAAATGCACAGACCCGCGACCAAAAGAAAGAGACCAGGAAGGAACAGATAAGGGTCAGGGAAAAACAGTCGGAAAGGAAGAAGAAAGCTCAAAAAAGCGACGTAAAAAAGCTGGAGCCCCGGCGGCCTGTTGTGGTAGCACCTCCTCCACCTCCGCCCCGTCCTCCCCGGCCGGCTGAGAAGAAGAAATGATTTTTGTCTGCGCGCTGCATCAACTGGAGGCTGGTTAGCAAAACCGCTATAAAAGATTATCAAAAAGGATATAATTACTGAATCGATAAATACGATTTACCTGCGGTTAATTCCGGATCAGGGTTGGTTAGTGGCAGGTCGCTGGTTAACGTAACTCCTACTTTATAGTAAAGTAATATCACAGTTAGTTTACAGGAAACAGGTAAGTTCTTCCTCGTCTTTTTGAATCTGCTACTACTGCTTTAGCCAGGTCGATTAAGTGTAACAAGTTCCCTGGTTTCCGGCGACTCTGGCGTTTTTGAACTCATTATTTCCGGGCGATAAAAAATTTGGCAAGGGTTTTGCCTTTGACAAAAAAAACATTTAAATCAGTGAGTTATGGTAAAGAAGATTTTGATTCCGGCTTTCCTGCTGCTGCTTGCGGTGGCTCTAAATTTCGAGGCATCCGCTCAGTATCACAGACACCCGGTTGTTAAGCACAGGGTAATTACAACCCATAGGGTTGTGCAGACAGCACCTGCATATTACGGCAAAGGGTATCCGCATTACAGGATGAGAGATGGGTACAGAGATGGTTATCGTGATGGAGACCACAGAAGATTTCACAAAGGAAAAAAGAAAGGCCATTACAAACACAATAAGCACGGCTATCGACATCACCGTCACGACCATCATTATAATTCCTACAGACGCTAATGCAAAAAGAGCCCCTCGCAAGGGCTCTTCTGGTTTATGAGGATGAAAAAGATCCGGGATTATTGCTGCGTAGCAGTATAGACTACATCAGTAGTGTAAGTGCCCGCAGGGTAAGCAAAACCTGGTGTTGCTTTGTACTT
>JAFAAT010000030.1 GCA_023426425.1 Bacteroidota bacterium
GCTGAAAGAGGGGGATAAAGTGCTGCAGGAAAAAATGGTTACTGTTGAATAATGGCTTAAACAAGACGGACTGTAACTCAAACTTATGGAAATGAAATACCTGTTAATAATTGTATTCACTGGTATATGGTCAACCAGATCCTTAGCGCAGAACAACGCTTCGGACAAAGGGGTTATTGAGCCGCGGATTGAAAACAAGGAAAGTGTTTTTCAGTATCTCAATTCGATGGGAATTGACACTAATGAAAACTACTATATCAATGAGAAACATGTTAGCACTACGCTAAAGCAAACTGCAGACATGCCGGTGCTTTTTCTTTTTGACAGACATGGGTTTAAGTTGAAGTATACAGGAGATCGTGTTGCTTGTACAGACCCTACATACCTGCTGGCAACACTTCGCCCGAACCATGGATTTCCGATTGATACCAGTGAACTTTTAAATAGCTACCTGAACAATTATGTCCCCTATAGTAATAATCATCTGGCCCTGAATGATGATTACGATTTTACAGTTTTAATCTATTGGGTCAGATTTCTCGGGGATTTTGATAACAATGAGAAAGTGAAAAGATGGGAAAGCATTTTGCATCGAAATGAATTCTCCCGTGTTCGAGTCATCAAGATAAATATGGATGTACAGGAAACCTGGTCTACTGAGGCGCGGAATAAGCACATGCATATCCTGAGCAGCATTTACAAGGCTGTTGTCCCCTATATTGATCATACAACACAGTATATAGATTAGCCTTTGCAACTGAGGCGTAGATGATAGATATATATAACAAAAGCTGCCGGAAGGCAGCTTTTGTTATATACAATTGGTACATTATTATGGGAAGATACCCAGCTCCTCATAAGCAACTCCCACCTTGTTGATCGCTACAACAAATGCAGCGGTACGCATGTCAGGGATGTTGAGGCTGAGCATAGTTTCACGAATCTCGTGGTAAGAACCGATCATGGTGTCTTCCAGTCCTGAGTAAACCAGGTCTACCTCATCAGGTCCATGAAGGAGTTGTTTGCGCTCGATATCGGTGACTGCCTTACCAGTCAGGTTTTCAACAGTTTTCAGGATCTGAGAGTTTTGGTTCTCACTGAAGCGCTTGTCCATACGACCAAATCGAACGTGGCTAAGGTTCTTCAACCATTCGAAGTATGAAACAGTAACTCCACCTGCGTTGAGGTACATGTCAGGAACCACGATACATCCTTTGGCGTTCAGAATTTCATCTGCTTCAGGAGACAATGGTCCATTGGCGCCTTCTCCAATGATCTTTGCCTGAATACGGTCGGCATTGGAAGCATTAATCACATTTTCAAGTGCAGCAGGGATCAGGATTTCACATTCCTGTTCCATTACTTCTGCACTGTTTTTGAAATCCGTAGCACCAGCAAACCCGAGGATGGAACCGGTAGCTTTACGATGTGCTACAAGTTTATCGAGGTCGATTCCTTTTGCATCGTACACACCACCTTCAAATTCAGCGATACCAACTATGATAGCGCCAGCCTTATAGAAGAAATTTGCTGCATGATAGCCCACGTTACCCAGACCCTGCACGACGACCCTCTTACCAGCAATGCCAGTTGTTAGGCCGATCTTGTCCATGTCTTCCTTCACGCTGACAACCTCACGAATTCCGTAGAATACACCAAGGCCAGTTGCCTCAGTACGTCCGCGAACGCCACCCTGGCTTACTGGCTTACCAGTAACACAACCAAGAGCGTTTACATCGCCGGGATTTAGAGAGGCATAGGTATCAGCGATCCAGCTCATTTCACGGGCACCGGTACCATAATCAGGAGCAGGAACGTCTATGCCTGCACCAATGAAGTTTTTCTTAACAAGCTCAGAGGTATAACGACGGGTGATTTTTTCAAGTTCGTAGACAGTGTAGTTCTTTGGATTGATCTTGATACCCCCTTTACCACCACCAAACGGAACGTTTACGATAGCGCATTTGTAGGTCATCAAAGCAGCAAGTGCCATTACCTCATCCTGGTTTACGTCCATGCTGTAGCGGATACCGCCTTTACAGGGAAGTTTGTGATGAGAGTGCTGTACCCTGTAAGCTTCGATTACCTCGATCTTCTCACCGATACGTACGGGGAATTTCATCCTGTAAACGGAGTTACATGCCTTAATTTGTTCCAGAATTCCAGATTCGAACCTCGTAAAGGTTGCAGCTTTATCAAAGTTGCGCTCTACGCCGCGGAAAAAGCTATAATGCTCTTGTGGTTTGGCGGGATTGGCAGTGGCTGTTTCTACCATAGCTTGTTTGAGTTAAGAAATGGGGTTATTTATTTTTTTCGAGTTTATTGATCTTTCGTTCGAGGCGTACCAGGAACGCGATAATTCCGGCAAATATAGTCGCTAATACTAAAACCACCACGTATATTTTGCCATTCTCATAAAGGGCATCAGCCATCTCAGGTTCAGAGTTTTGGGCCAGGGCAGAAACAGTAAAAACGAGTAAGAAAATCAGAGAAATCAGGGAGACTTTACGCATTCGTATGCTGTTTTTTTAGGTTGATTGCAAAGCTGTTTTCTCTACGGTATTCAATCAGCTTCAGGCGTATGTTCAGAGTTGATATCCACAAACCCAGCAGGAACCATCCGATAACAGCAGGGTAGAAGATTATGCGCATGCCAGCTTCCAGGTCGTAGGTATTGAAACCGGGGTTGCCACCATTCCCAGGATGCAGGGAATCTACCATCCTTGGCAGTATCCAGAGCAGGGGGATCATAAGGGCGAAGGCAAAGATGTTGTAAACCGCACTGATACGAGCCCGTTTTTCTTCGTCTTTAAGTCCATTGCGAAGAACCAGATAGGCAAAATAGATCAGCATACTCAGTGCTGTACCTAATTGTTTGGGATCGTTACTCCATGCGGCTCCCCAGGTAAACTTGGCCCATTCCATTCCGGTTACCATCCCCAGGATGCTGAAGAAGATACCGGTCTTGGTAAGCTCTGCCGAATTGATGTCATCTTTGAGATCGCCGGAACGCAGGTATTTGATGGCGTAAATGAAGGATCCTACGAAGAGCAGAATCATGGTAAACCACATAGGTACATGGAAGTAAAGGTTCCGGATGGTCTCATTAAGAATATCAAGTGCAGGAACAGGCATGATTAAACCGCCAATAATGGCGTATCCTAACAATAAGACACAAACTACTTTCCACCATGACTGGCGCATAGGC
>JAFAAT010000117.1 GCA_023426425.1 Bacteroidota bacterium
TCTCCACACTCGCCAGCACATTGAGGATACCTGTGCAGCGCATGATCAAGTACTGCTCAGACGCCTATTATTTCAACCGCCTGGTAGGGGTTCTGAGGTTGGCGGCTGATGCCGATTACAAGGTAAAGCTTGGATCGAGGACTGCTACCCGCGGCAATCCTGTGCTGCTGGAAGGATTTGAGTTTAATTCCAAGAGACATTTGTCGGAGGCGCTGAATGCTGAATACCTGGTTCAGTACGATCCGAAGACCCGGATGGCCAGGGTGGATGTCAGTTCGTTTGTGCCGCGCCGGGATGTGAAGGGTCCTTCGGGTGCTAAGTTTTGCCAGATCATTGCGGTAGCGGCTGGGGTGAGTCATGAAAATAGTGTGCACACGATGGAAGTCTCGGATCTGATTCGGCTGGATGAGCAGCCTACGGGCCCTATTAACTTAGAAATAGAGACCCGGGGAGCGGATGAGGAAATGGTTGCGATTTACCTTGGAGTGGTGTTCTATGAGGAGTACAAGGGAGTGCCATTAATTCTGCGTGATGGGGCGTTGTCGATAGTTCGGGTTGAGAAGCAGAAGCCAATGCCGCCGGAGGCGCCATTGGGCAGGTTTCATGATGAGGATCTTGAAGTAGAGGGGATGACGCAGGAGTCTATTGAAGACCAGGTGAAGCAAAAGCTTCGGTGGAAATACCCTGTGCTGATTTTCACCGGGGAGAAGAATCATAAGCCTGCTGGAGAGATTTCGGGTCAGGTTAAGGCGATGCGGCAGGAGTTCTGGCGACGGCAGCTTACGAGGTATTTGAAGGGGTGAGAGTGGGTGAAGGACCCGAAAGTTACATTTCAGAGTACTATTAGAGTCTGACTTTCGGGGTGGCAACCTTTGGGGTCAATCTGAAACCAATTCTGATTCATCGAAGACAGTGAGGTCTACTTTGAAAGTCATGCGGTGGTAGGGCGAGAAGCCATGTTCGTGGATCTGGCGGCGGTGGTGGGGAGTGCCGTAGCCTTTATTTTGCTTCCAGTTGTAGTGAGGGAATGACTCATGCAGTTCGGTCATGTAGTCATCGCGATAGGTTTTTGCTAGGATACTTGCGGCGGCGATAGAGGCGTAGGTAGCATCGCCCTGGATGACGCACTGGTGGAGAATGCCGAAATAGGGCGCGAACCTGTTTCCGTCAATAAGCAACAACTCAGGCCGGATAGAAAGCTGGTCGATGGCGAGGTGCATGGCTTTGAATGAAGCCTGAAGGATGTTGATGCGGTCGATTTCATCGTGGTCGACTTTGGCGACGGCCCAGGCGAGTGCTTTTTTCTCTATAATAGGGCGAAGGAGGTAGCGTTCTTCTTCTGTGAGCTGCTTGGAATCATTCAAGAGTGGGTGGCGGAACCTGGGAGGAAGAATTACTGCAGCTGCAAAGACGGGGCCTGCGAGACAACCGCGTCCGGCTTCATCACAGCCTGCTTCTACTAATCCTTTTTTGAAAAATGCCTTCACGCCTGGTTGCTTGACGCAAAGATAGAAGGCGAGGTTTAGTATCTGGGGAAGAGAAGAAGGTATTTTTCCACAGGGCGTGAAAGGTGGGTGGGAAAAAGGGGCGGGAGGGACGGACCTCCCCCGCCCCCTAAGCGGGTTCGGGCAGGCGGCCTACGGCCAGTTGACCAGCGCGAGCATGAAGGACGGGATTGAAAAAAGGTTGCTCCTGCGGGGAGGAGCAACCTATCCTTCATTTGGTTGGTCAGGATAATCAGATGCCGAGGAATCGAACACCGATGCAGTAGGGATATTGATCCATGATGTCTTTGTGAAGGGGTGTCACCTGATAGCTTGCATAGAGGCGGAAGTAACCGTCCACTCCGAATTCGGCTGTAATACAGCTATTGAAATTGTTGAAATTGAACTGGTCGTGGTTCTTCTGTTTTCCGCGTTCGTCGGAGACCTGCTTTGTCCAGGAGGCAATACGGTAGCCACCAGTGATGCCGACTCCATAGACCAGCCAGGCGTCTTTGGCAAGCTTGGTTTTGAAGTTGAGCATCAGGGGTACGGAAAGGAAGGTGAAGCCCAGCTTGTTTTTTTCGAAGCCTATGGTGTCCATCACCACTTCAGGAACGGTTTCGTTGATGTAGGTGGTGCTTTTAGTGAAACGGAAATTATACATCTGTAGGCCCACACCTGCAGCGATGTATATTCGTTGCCTTTTGGCATTGAGCAGGCGATAGCTTGCCAGGACAGGGTACACGTTGACGTTGATGGATTTGCCTGCGCGCATGCTGAACAGGTTTTCGTTCTGTAGCTCGGGGCTGACATTCAGGTATTGCTGGACAGCAGGATCATTGTAGTTGGTTTTATCACTGAGGTAGTTGATGCCGAGATCGAGCATGCCAACGTGGATATCAAAGGCTTTGTCCTCCTCTTTCTCCTTCTTTTCAGCGTCTTTGTTGATGGATATGTGCACCCCACCCGAGCCAATGGAGATACTGTTTCTCTTCTTTGTGCTGGTGTCGGTATCATTTTCCTGAGCAAAAGCTCCTGTGGTCGTTGCCATGAGGCAAACGAATAAGAATATATGTTTCATATGGTCTGTATTAGAAATTTAGAATTAGTTCTTTGTTCCCGAATCTTACCGCCAGTGTGGCTTCTTTGAAAGACTCCCTGATATCTTTTGCCTGCTCAACCTTGTTGTTTAAGCTATTTGATAATTGTTTTAATGCTACTCTTTTTTCTTCCTTCACCAGCAACCAGGGCAGTGGCTCTTTGCGTTCTGGCTCCTTGTAAGCAATGAGCTCATGTGAGGCCAGATCTTCGAGAGGTAGTGGAGCTACCAGATCTGCAACGGGCACTACCTCAAGAGAGCGGACTTGTGGATCCAGGCGTGCGATGTACTCCGGGTTCCTTTCTTCCAGAGGCTGCTCCTGCAGGCGTGGCTGATGCCTCGGTTTATCTGGCACAGGCTCGGTAGTGACAGGGACGACGGCGGTGGACTTCACCACCTGAGGCTCTGTATGAGTTGTCTGAGGCGTTTGAGGGGCTTGCACCGCCACTGAAGGCTGCTGAAGCTGACGAACAGGCGCATTGCGCAGCAGGAGGGCAGAGACAAACAAGACCAGCAAAAAGCCAGCTGCCGCAGCATACACACGCCATTGCCTGAAGCTTATGACCCGTGGCTCCTTTGTGGGTTTAAGGAGGGAGTCTTTCCCGTTGAAGACAATAGTATTGTCTGGGATCAGACGCACCTCCTGGAAGGAGTTCAGTTCTTCGGCCAGCCCGGGATGTTGGCGGATGAACTCAAACAAGGCTATTTCCTCTGCTTCAGTCAGCTCGCCATCGACCTGCATCAACATGTATTCCTCATAATTCTCCCAGTTCACCATAGCTTTTGCTTTTTAGATTATATTTTCAACACTCACGAGATATTGTTTCAAACTTTTCCTGGCTCGATGCAGGTAGACCTTTACCTGTGTTTCCGAGAGCCCGGTGATCTGGGCTATCTCTTCGTACCGGTAACCTTCATAGTCCTTCAGAAGTACCAGTGCCCTGGGTTGCTCCTCTAATTGCGCGAGGGCGCGGTCGAGGACGGCTTTCAGGTCAGGGTTGGAAGGGTTGATGCTGCCTGTGTGCCTGAGCTCTTCCTGGTACTCGATCCTCCCTTTCTTGCGAAAGATGTCGATCGACTGGTTGTAGGCTACCTGGAAAAGGAAGGCCTTTCCTTTTTCCCTGGGGACAGATTCTTTTTTCTGCCAAAGAACTTCAAAACTACCCTGGACAATGTCCCGGGCATCTTCCTCGTTGCCCGTTGTTTTGCAGGCAAAGCGGAAGAGTGCATCGGCCCATTCATGTACACATGCATTGTAGCTCGTGGCGTCCATTCAGTAGTATATCGGGGTCCGGGATGAAAGGTTACAGTGTTCTTAGATTTTTTTTAATCAGGCCGGGGTGTTGATCATTCTGAGGAATTCATCTTCGTTTAGAATGGTTACGGTGCCGAGCTTTTTTGCTTTTTCGAGTTTGGAGCCGGCGTCGGTGCCGACAATCAGATAATTGAGCTTGCTACTGACCCCGGAGACGATGGTGCCGCCCTGTTCTTCGACCTGGGCTTCGGCATCGCTGCGCTTGAACTGGCTGAGCGTGCCGGTGAAGAGGAAAGTTTTTCCGGAAAGGCTGCCACCGGATTGCTTTTGCGAGTGGTGGTGGTTGACCAGGTTGACCCCATGCTGTTCGAGCAGGTCGATCACGTGCCGGTTTTCGGGAGTGTGGAAGAAGTGGGCGACTGAGGCTGCGACCTTAGGACCGACATCTTCCAGGGAGACCAGTTTTTCTTCGTTCCAGTCGTAGAGGTCTTTGATGTGATCGATGGCGTTGGCGAGCGTTTTGGCCATGGTTTCTCCGACGTGGCGGATGCCGAGGCCGAAGATTACGCGGTTGAGAGGCTGCTTTTTAGAGTTTTCAATGGCGGCCTGAAGATTGGTGATGGACTTCGCTCCAAAACCTTCGAGGCCTTTGATCTTTTCCCAGTCGATGGAGTAGATGCCGGCGATGTCGGAGAGGAGGCCGAGCTCAAAGAACTTTCTGACGTTGGAGTCGCCCATGCCGCGGATGTCCATGGCGTCTTTGCTGCAGAAGTGGATGATACGCTCGACGACCTGGGCGGGGCAAGAGACGTTGATGCAGCGCCAGACTGCCTCGTCCTGGGGGCGCTCGAGGGGCTGCTCGCAGACGGGGCAATGGGAGGGGAATCTGATCTCCTGTTCGGTGCCATCCCTGAGGTCGGAGAGTGGCTTGACGATGTAGGGTATTACGTCGCCGGCTCTCTCTACGAGGACAGTGTCGCCTATGCGGACATCCTTTTCGCGAACGACATCTTCGTTGAAGAGAGAGATGGAGGTGACGGTGACCCCTCCGATGGGTACGGGATCGATTTTGGCGACCGGAGTGATGGTGCCTGTGCGGCCGACCTGGAACTCTACTTTTCTGAGTTTGCTGGTAGCCTGGCGGGCTTTGAACTTATAGGCCACGGCCCAGCGGGGGTGGTGGGCGGTCATTCCCATTCGGTCCTGCTGGTCGAAGTGGTTGACTTTTATCACGAGGCCATCGACTTCGTAGGGGAGGTCGTCTCTGCGCTGTTCGAAGTCTTCGCAGAAAGCGATTACCTCGTCGATGTTTTTGAAGCGCTTCATTTCCTTTACAGGCGTGGGAAAGCCCAGCTGGTAGAGCCAGTTGAGGGCATCGTAGTGCGAATGAAGCTGTTCGGGTATGGGTGAACCCGGGGCCAGGGTGTAGTCGCTGATATGGTAGACGATGGCGGAGAGCTTACGCTTGCGGACCTCGGAGGGATCGAGGATGCGGAGTGTGCCGGAGGCTGCGTTGCGTGGGTTGGCGAGTAGGGAGAGGCCGTCTTTGGCGCGCTGCTGGTTGTAGGCGGCAAAGACATCCTTGTGGATGACGACCTCGCCGCGGATTTCGATCTGCTGGATGCCATAGTTCGTGAAGCTGGCCGAGATGGGGAGTGAGCGGATCTGGCGGATGTTTGTGGTGATCTCTTCGCCCATGACACCATCGCCGCGGGTGGCTCCACGAACAAGGTGGCCATTTTCGTAGATGAGGGAGACGCTGGCGCCGTCGTATTTGGGTTCAGCGCAGTACTCGATCTGGTCTGTGCCTGCGAACTCCCTGCAGCGGCGATCCCAATCGCGCAGATCATCTGCGTTGTAGGTGTTGTCCAGGCTGAGCATAGGAACCAGGTGGGCGACCGGGGGGAATTTTTCGCTAAGGCCGAAGGCTACGCGCTGCGTGGGCGAGTCGGCTGTGACATGCTCGGGGTACTGGTCTTCGAGGTCTTTTAGTTTTTTGAAGAGGGCGTCATATTCTGCGTCGGAGAAGACGGGGTCGGACTGGACGTAGTATTTCCAATCGGCGTAGTTGATGGACTCCCGGAGTTCGCGGATAACCTGTTCTGTATTGGCGTCGCCTCCGGAGAGTAGATTTTTTGCCTGCTGGTAGAGGCGTTTTTCATCCTGGGTGGTGTACATAGCAGGATCAAAGATAGGAGGCCTTTCGCACACCTTTTACAGGCCTTTTACGCGCCTTTTACGCGCCTATTACGACTCAGAGGCAGGAGCGGCGAAAAGGAGTGTTGGAAAGTTGATTTAATTAAAAAGGGCTGGCGTTGCGTACACCAGCCCTTCAAAGAAAGATATAGTACTACCGGAGTAGTGTCAGGTTGCCCTGGTACTGTTCCTTGACGCCGTTTTTGAAGGTGGCTTCGATCATGTAGACATAGACACCGGTTGGTTGGTCGCTGCCATTGAACTTGCCATCCCAGCCGCGGCCGTCGATATTGTTTGTTTCGAAAATGATCTGACCCCAGCGGTTGTATATGATCATTTTGAACATGGTGACGCCTCTTGAAACCAGCTGCCTTGGCAGGAAGTAGTCGTTGGTGCCGTCGTTATTAGGTGTAAATGAGTTGGGAATATCGAGGTAGCAATCCTTGAAGATTTCTACGCTGTCGTCTGTACCGCAACCATTTGCTTCTACTCTGGCTGTGTAGATGCCTGGATGGCGCACTGCGATGAATGCAGTAGTATCGCCGGTGTTCCAGGTCCAGGAAGCAGAGGAGAACTGGTTTTCGTAGTCACCGATGAGGATAGCCTCGCCATTGGGGCAGAGAGTGGTATCCTGACCGAGGTTGAGGGTTGGGAAGGGAGTGATCTGGATATTCTTTGAGACAGTTTCGTCGGGGCAGTTCTTGTAGTGGGCTACAAGGGTTACGGTGAAGGCACCAGCTGAATCGTAAACATGGGACACGATATCCATGTCCTCTTCCGTGTAGCCATCGCCGAAGTCCCAGTCGATACCGATGTTGGCATCACGGAGGTAATCAGCTTCGTATGTGATCTTTTGACCCTCACAAAGAGCACTGTCTGATGTGATAAAAGTTGCGTAAGGAATGCTGTCAACTTTTATTGTAACAAAGGCTGTATCAGAACATGGAATAGTATCTGTGACAACCATCATGACCCTGTAGACACCGGGGTTGGTGAAAGTATGGGTTGGATTGGTGTCTGTGGAAGTGGTGCTATCGCCGAAGTCCCAGAAGTAGACCGGATTGATCCCGGCAGAAACATTGGTAAAGGTGAGCATCTGGCCTGCACAGGCGCTGTCGTCGTCTACAGTAAAGTCGGCGGTGAGAGGGTGTAGCGTGTTGACCTGAATCGTTAAGGAGTCGTCACAGAAACCATTTGTTACCTTAAGCTTTACGTCATAGATACCTTGAATTGGATAGATATGCATAGGATTTGCGGTGGTGTCGATGGTACCATCGCCAAACTCCCAGAGGTTGTAGGTGTTTTGAATAGAGTTGTTCGTAAGGATTATAGTGTCCTCAGTGCAGCCCAGCCTGGTTTCTATACTAAAGTCTGCAACAACCGGAGGATCTATTAGTGTGATAGGACCTACTATAGCCGAGAAACATTGATTGGCTTCGAGTACGTAGATGCTATCGTAGGTTCCGGCGGTAAGTCCTCCTATGGTGTATGAACCACCGGCGCCTGACATGATAGTAGCGCCTGGTAGCATAACCCCGTCTTTGCGATATTTGAGGGTGTAGACTGCACTGGTGTCCAGACCATAAATAGTGATGAATCCGTCATTTCCACCGCAGGTAGTCGGGTTGCCAAAAGGTAATCCGATAGATGTATCGTTAGGATTGGGAGAGTTGTTTGTGATGATCGGACCACCGCCCATAGTTACATGAACAGTGTCCCTGAGGGTGTCGGCGCATCTGATTGCCTCAGCCACGTAGAACGTAGTTCCTGTTGGCGTAACGGTAATAGATGGGCCTGAACCTATTGGTGTCACACCATTTGCAAACCAGGAGACCGTAGTTGCTGCACCGGGGACTGGAGCGTATGGAATTGCAGCTACTGTGTAGGTATTGGGGGCAGTGGGTGTGAACCTGTGTGAGCTTTGAGTTGCTGACCATTGAGTCGGGTAGTTACGGCCAGGAACTGTGTAAGCAATGGTACCTGTTGCGTTCTGGATACCTTCGATAGCTGCACCACCATTCCAGGCGGGACAGTTAGGAGCATTTGCGATGTGAACCTCAATCTCGTTGGTAGTCTCGTACAAAATGATCTGGAACGAAGCCTTAAGCGCTGTGCAGGAGAACATCGGACAGTCGCAGAAGGACACTACAAATTTCCGGTTTGGTGCGGTACCGATTGTTTGGTAATCGATAGTGCCGGGTGCTGTAGGCCAAAGAGGGTAGATGTCGGAGTAGAAGCCCATAATGGAGTTAAGGACATTATTGTTGCCAGGAATTGCCTGATTGATTGCCCAGGGCGAGTAGCCACCTGCTGGTCCGAGATCGAACTTGATATAGCCATTCAGGGATATAAGGCACTGACTATAATTGTTTCCAAAGAAGTTGAAGGTGAAACCAATTGGGACAACAGGCGAATAGGCGTCATCCGAAGACGAATAGACGGGATTTGCTGGTGTGGTACCAATTGTCGCCGTATTGAAAGTAATAGCCGTGTTTGGACAGATTATCGTGTCCTGAGGTGAGATTTGTAACTGAGCGGTAACATTTGCGGCAAAGAGGAAGCCGAGAATGAACAGTATATGAAAACGTAAACTACTTCTCATGGGTAAAACAATAATTTATATTGATATTAGACAGCCATTAAATAAATAAAGACAGGTAGGGCCGAAATTAAATATTTATATTGAAAAATCTACTTTATAGTTTCTTTTTCCTTCTGAAGCTGAAAGAGCTTGTCCCTGAGTCTTGCTGCTTCCATGAAATCCAGGTCTTTAGCTGCTTTTTCCATGGCCTTGCGGGTCTGGGTTATGAGCTTGTCGAGCTGGGCGGCTGATTTGTATGCTACTTCGTCTTCGGCAGCCAGTGCGGAGAGCTCGTCGTGAGTGGCATATTTGTTCTTTTGGTCGTAGCCTTTGATGTCCAATACGGAGGTTTGCTTCATGATCTGCTCCCTTGACTTGTAGATGGTCTGAGGGGTGATACCATGTTCCTCGTTGTATTTCAATTGCTTATCACGGCGCCTGCTGGTTTCGTCAATGGTGCGCTGCATGCTTTCTGTGACGGTGTCGGCATAGAATATGACCAGACCTTCGACG
>JAFAAT010000083.1 GCA_023426425.1 Bacteroidota bacterium
ATTACGATATGTGCTACAGAGCGGTTGCTCCTAGCGGGGCAGTTGGGTAGCCCCTCCGGGGCATGGTTCCCATGGTGACGATATGTGCTACAGAGCGATTGCTCCTAACGGAGCAATTGGGTAGCCCCTCCGGGGCAGGCATAGGGGCTGGCATTATTTTCCTGCTGCTAAATTTCAGATAGTGCTATTTTCGAATAGCAAAAAGAAGAAATGAAGCATGGAGAAGACTAAGACATTGGTTTTGGGTGCATCTGAAAATCCGAGCCGGTACAGCTACCTGGCTGTGAGGCGCTTACTGGCACATGGAAAAGAAGTGGTGGCTATCGGAAAAAAGAAAGGCAGAATAGAAAACGTGGAGATAATCACTGAAACTCCACCAATGGATGATATTCATACCGTTACGCTGTACCTCAATCCTACCAACCAGAAACCATACTATGATTATATTCTCTCTCTGAAGCCCAGACGCATCATTTTCAATCCGGGAACAGAAAATGAAGAACTGGAGCGTAAGCTTGCTCAGATTGGTACCAATACCCTTGAAGCCTGCACGCTCGTGATGCTAAGTGCCGGTCAATACTAGAACAGTTAACTCAACTCCAGGTACACCGGGCAGTGGTCTGAATGCTTTACGTCAGGAAAAATAGCTGCTCCTTTCAGTCTATTCTGAAGCTTGTCAGTAACCATGAAATAATCAATACGCCAGCCTTTGTTCTGCAACCTCACCGATGGGAATCTCTGGCTCCACCAGCTATAGTGATGTGGTTCGGGGTTGAAATGCCGGAAGGTATCTACCATTCCGCTTCCAACAAACTTATCCAGCCATTCCCTTTCTTCGGGCAGGAAGCCGCTGGTCTTTTTATTTCCAGCAGGATTGTGGATGTCAATGGGCTTGTGCGCAATGTTATAGTCCCCGCAGATGATCAGGTTCGGGCGTTCCTTTCTCAAGGCCTGTACATAGTCGAAAAACTCGTCGAGCCACTGGTATTTGTAGGTCTGGCGTACATCGCCCATGGTGCCACTGGGGAAGTAGGTATTGATCAGTGTCAGGTCGCCAAAGTCGGCGCGGAGGACACGTCCTTCTGCGTCTGACTGCATGATGCCATTGCCATAGAACAGTGCATCTGGCTGGGTCTTTGTGAAAATAGCCACGCCGCTGTAGCCTTTCTTCTGTGCAGGAAACCAATAGGTGTGATAGCCAAGTGCTTCTATGGCTTCATGCTCCACATTGTCTTTCTCTGCTTTGATCTCCTGAAGGCAGATGATATCTGCAGGATCCGTTTTCAGCCAGTCAATGAAGCCTTTCTTGATGGCACTTCTAATGCCATTTACATTATAAGAAATGATTCGCACTTCGGGTGGTTTGAAGCACAAATATAATAGCGGCTGCAAATAGTTGCACTTACTTCTCCTCAGGTGGGAAGATCAGGACTAGTGCTTCCGGATGAATGCTGGCAGCGATCCTTTTTGTTTTGCCCATATACTCACCATCTACCTGGAAATAAGCTTTATTGCGCACTTCTATGCTTACGGACTGCGCCTGCAGGAGTTCTGTCTTGTTGGGATTGAAAGGCCGGTTGAGGAAGAGCATTTTCAGCAGTTCCAATACGGAGAGCTTCCTGAGTATAATTACTTCAAACAGGCCGTCGTGAATATTGCCGGCAGGATTGATTTTGGCACCGGTGCCATACATGCGCGCATTGGCAAGGACCACCATGAAAGCGTTGCGATGGAAAACTGTGTTATCTCTTTTGATACTGACCTGGATCAGGCGCCTTTTCCAAAGTACCTTGAACACCTCTCGGGCATAGCCAATCTTTCCACGAACATCATTCTCCTCGAAATACTTTACCAACTGGGCATTGAGGCCTATGTCGCTGATGTGGATGCAGACGTGGGTGTCGTTGGTCAGGATCGTATCCACTTTTTTCTCAGTACCCTCGAGCAGGATTTTTATGCAATCTTCTACATTGGCCGGCATGCCCAGTTCACGAGCCATGCCGTTGGCAGAACCCGCAGGAAACACGCAGATAGGGATCGAAGTGTCGATGACCACTTCTGCGACAAGCTTCAGCGTGCCATCGCCTCCTACGGCAATTACTTTGTCTGGTTTCCAGGTCTTCACCCAGTAGTTGAGTGATTCTTTATCGTTTTCTCCGCTGGTGTTGAAAAATTCAATGCAATGTGTTGTGTCTCTGAAACACTGACGGATGCCAGTCTCCCAGGACTCTTTGGATTTACCGCCGGACACCGGATTGATTACGAATAGAAACCTTAGGCTGTCAGTATCTGGCACGCTATTGTTTTATCTTTATGAGGCAATATAAAAATAAGACCAGAATCTCAGATGTCCGGGGAAAGAAGAAAGCTCAGAGAATGGTTCCTCAATAAATTACACATTACCAGAAGGCCGGTTGTGCGGGTGTATAACGGATATGGTGACCGGGACCTGCTGCTGATTTACGGACATGTGCTACGCCAGTCACCGCTACCGAAACGTAAGTTCAGAAAGAATTTCTGGAGCAATACAATGTCTCTGCTAAGGCTTTTTATGGTGGAGCCCTTCAGGGGCGTGAAGGTACAGGCTGAGTGGCAAGGTGAAGTTATCGAGGCTGAGACGGACAACGACGGATTCTTTAAGCTTGAATGGAAACCACAGGGAACTCTTGAGGAAGGCTGGCACACCATCACAGTCACGATCTCCTCTGGTAAATACAAAGGGTTAAAAGGTGAAGGGAGGATTCTCGTGCCGCATAATACCAAATACCTTTTCATCTCCGACATTGATGATACCTTCCTGATTTCGCATTCCTCAAATCTCAGGAAGCGATTGTTTGTCTTGCTGACAAAGAATGCGCGCACACGAAGGCCATTTGAAGGAGTCGTAAGGCATTATCAATTGCTGGCGCATGCGGGTACCAGCCTGGAGGCACCGAATCCGTTCTTTTACGTCAGCAGCAGCGAGTGGAATCTGTATGAGTATATCCGGGAGTTTAAGAGAAGTTATGGTATTCCTGAGGGTGTCTACCTGCTTAACCAGTTGAAGCAGGGTTATGAATTTCTGAAGACGGGGCAGACGAAGCACAATGGTAAATTCTTCAGGATCGTAAGGATACTTAAAGAGTTTCCACATCACAAGTTTGTGCTGCTTGGAGACGACACACAGATGGATCCGGAGATTTACCAGGCAATTGTGGAAGGGTTTCCTGAAAAAGTATGTTGTGTGTACCTGCGACACGTAGGCAAGCGGAAGAAGCCGGAAGTACAGCAGCGCGTGGAGCAGATGCAGCAGCGCGGCGTGGAGGTCTGCTATTTTACAAAGAGTGAGGAGGCGATAGCGCACTCCCGCAAATTAGGATTGATAAATCAGGAAAGCTAAAGCATGGGACAGAAAGAACAGTTTATGGCAGAGGCTATCGAAGTGGCCAGATTGGGAATGGAAAGTTGCAAAGGTGGCCCTTTTGGGAGTGTGGTGGTGAAAGATGGAAAGGTGGTAGGCAAGAGCAGCAACAAAGTGTTCGAGACCAATGATCCGACAGCGCATGCGGAGGTCATGGCCATCAGGGATGCAAGCAGGAACCTGGGCACGGCTGAACTGAATGGGTGTGAGATTTACTCTTTGGGAGAGCCTTGTCCGATGTGTATGGCGGCTATATACTGGGCGCGGATAGAAAAGGTTTATTTTGCTAACACCAAGGAAGAAGCAGCGCGGTTAGGCTTTGACGACAGCTTTATCTACAAAGAGCTTTCACTGCCATACAGCCAGCGGACACTGAGCATGGAACATCTTGCTTCTATTGAAGCCAGGCAGTTGTTCGAGCACTGGGACAGGAATGTCGACAAGACTGATCTGCCGCAGACGTGAGGGATAAGCTGCCTTTTGCATCGCGAGTGAGAAAGGCTTCTATGTCAATTCGCCACCGAATGTCTATTAAGTTAAACGGAGAACTAGAGGAGACGTAAACTTCAGAGAACATCATGGGTGCATTGTCCAGTACTGGTTACCTTCTGGCATAAATTTCACACCCCTCCTAACAGATTGAATATCTTCGATTTGCAAAACTTCCTTTAACTAGTTTACAAATTACTCAATATCCTGAGTAAAATTACTCAATGATCTAAACAATAGGCCGCAGCTTGTGATTGGACAGACACCTGGCCTCTGGCAATCAGCAAAATAAATAGCCATCGAGCTCATCGAAGAGGCGAAAAAAACAAAACAACAACTAACCAACTACACAAATCAACAAATCAACCACTCAACAAAACAATAAATCATCACCGACCCAACTCACCAACTACACAAATCAACAACTCAACATAAAAAACTAAAACAAACGCCGCTCGGGAGCGGCTTTCTAATGAATGATTATGTTAGTGGTCTTAAAGATGGATTGCTTCGCCGAGGGCTACTTCGATGGCATCTTTCACACTCTCACTCATAGTTGGGTGGGGGTGGATGCTGTCAAGGACTTCCTGCCAGGTGGTTTCCAGCTTGCGGGCTGTGACGGTCTGGGCGATGATCTCTGTGACGTTTGCACCAATCATATGGGTGCCCAGCCATTCGCCGTATTTGGCATCAAAGATCACCTTTACAAAGCCTTCCATGGCGCCGGCTGCACTGGCCTTACCTGAAGCTGAGAATGGGAACTTACCCACTTTCACTTCATAGCCTGCTTCCTTAGCCTGCTTTTCAGTGAGACCAACAGAAGCGATTTCGGGAGCGCAGTAAGTACATCCCGGTACATTGCCATAGTCCAGAGGCTCGGGCTTGTGGTGGTATTTGCCATCTTTCTGGGCAAAGGCTTCTACGCAGATCACAGCTTCTTTTGAAGCTACGTGTGCGAGCGCCTGGCCAGGAGTGATATCACCAATGGCGTATACACCATCAATGTTGGTCTTGTAGTATTGGTCAACGATAACTTTGCCTTTGTCGGTCTTTACACCCAGACCTTCGAGGCCGATGTTTTCGATATTGGCAACCACACCTACGGCGCTGAGGACGATGTCGGCTTCGAGGGTAACCTCACCGCTCTGTGTTTTTACAGTTGCCTTGATGCCATTGCCTGATGCTTCCACCTTTTCTACAGAAGCGTTGGTCATGATTTCCATGCCTTTCTTCTTGTAGATCTTTTCGAGCTCTTTAGAGATATCTTCATCCTCTACAGGCACGATGCGTGGCATAAACTCAACGATGGTCACCTTGGTGCCCATGCTGTGGTAGAAGTAGGCAAACTCTACTCCGATGGCACCACTGCCCACAACGATCATTGACTTAGGCTGCGTTGGGAGGTTCATAGCCTCGCGGTAGCCGATGATGGTTTTGCCATCGATGGGAAGGTTGGGCAGCTGGCGTGCGCGACCACCTGTTGCCAGGATCACATGCTTTGCCTGGTAGGCGGTGGTCTTGCCATCAGCACCGGTTACTTCCACTTCTTTTTTATTATTGAGCTTACCGAAGCCGTTGATGACGTCGATCTTGTTCTTGCGCATCAGGAACTGGATGCCCTTGCTCATTTTATCAGCTACACCACGGCTGCGTTTTACTACTGCAGGGAAGTCAGCTTTTGCACCTGTTACTTCAATGCCATAGTCTTTGGAGTGGTTCATGTATTCCATGACCTGTGCGCTTTTGAGAAGTGCTTTGGTTGGGATACATCCCCAGTTCAGGCAGATGCCACCGAGGCTCTCCCGTTCAACGATAGCTGTTTTATAACCTAATTGAGATGCACGGATAGCTGCCACGTATCCACCTGGGCCGCTGCCGATGACTAAGACATCATATGCCATATAACGGAAATGATTTTTGAGTTAAAAAGTGTAAAAAGAGCGGGGCAAATGTAGCTAAAATTTTGAGTTTGCTCTCTGCAAGCTACAGTGGGCAGATAAGAGTGGCTGCAGAGGATGGTAGGGGGCGAAAACCGGTAAGTTGGGGAAAAGAAAAAAGGTTGCCATTTTACTGACAACCTCTTCGTAGCGAGGACTGGGATCGAACCAGTGACCTTCGGGTTATGAGCCCGACGAGCTACCGCTGCTCTACCTCGCGATGTGGACGCAAAGATAAGGTGCAGGTTCTTAGCAAACAAACATCTGCGTGTATATTTCGTTAAAGAAATTCAAAGGTTATTTGTTTGAGTCGTGATTGCAACGATGCATAGTTAACAATTTGCTTCAGGAAAATGAGGCTTGATCACAAGTCGACTGTTTCAGACTAAGGGACATTCTATACTTTTACGGCAAATGGAAAAGCAGCATCAGTCAGGATTTGTGAACATCTTCGGAGCACCCAATGCGGGCAAGAGCACCTTGCTTAATGCACTACTGGGAGAACGCCTGGTCATTACATCTCCAAAAGTGCAGACGACGCGGCACCGTATACTGGGTATACTGACTGAAGCAGATTACCAGATCATCTTTTCGGATACACCGGGAATCATCGAACCCAAGTATAAGCTGCATGAGAAGATGATGCGGCATGTGAAGAGTGCGCTGGAAGATGCAGATGTGGCTATACTGGTGCATGATATTACTC
>JAFAAT010000156.1 GCA_023426425.1 Bacteroidota bacterium
GTCATCAAGTTTGAACGATACGGAAATTGGATTGGGAATCATAAATGAAATTTTGGCATCAATAAATAAAACTATTCCCAACTTTTCGGGTTGGGAATAGCAATAATACGTTATAATCTTTATTTGCGGAGACCGAGCTTTTCGATCAGCTCACGGTAACCGTTAAGGTTTGTGCGGGTCATGTATTGAAGCAGACGGCGACGGCGACCTACCATTTGCATCAGACCGCGGTGGGTAGAGAAGTCTTTTTTGTTTTGCTTCAGGTGGTTAGAGATATGGTTGATGCGTTCAGTAAGTTGAGCGATCTGAGCTTCGATAGAACCAGTGTTCTTTTCGTTGCCACCATATGTTTTGTAGATGTTTGCTTTTTGATCAGCAGATAAATGAGACATTGCTAGTGTTTTTCTTTTTTGGAGATGCAAAGATAGGGAAACTGCTTATGCAAAGCGTTTTTTGATGAAAAAATTGTTTATTGATTATCAACGAGTTGTGGAGTAAGTGAACTAATTGGTTAACTTCGTGAATGCATTCATTATCTTTGCTCTCAAATATAGGTTGTAAAAATGACCCAGTTGACTATACAGGTTAGTAGTGCCAGGGCGCTTCAATTGATCAGAGATTTAGAGGCGCTTGAACTGATCAAAATAGTACACGGCGAAGAATCGCCTGGAAAAAAGATGTCCGAGCTGCTCAGAAACAGTATTTCTGAAGAAGAAGCGGAGGATTTACAGGCACAGCTTGAGAAAATCCGAAAAGAATGGGAGCGAGGTATTTAATCGACACGAATGTCATAATCGAATATGCTGCAGACAGACATGAGGGAGATTTCACCCGAGTGAAGGAGTTGCTAGTTTGTTCGCCAAAAGAATTGCACGGGGAAAGCTAATGCGCAAACAAAAGACATTCGAAGAACTACTTGACCTGAAATACGGAGTGCCGGGAACGCCGAAGCGGAATGCTTTCGAAGAGAAAGCGACCCTCTTTGTAGTTAGCGAGATGCTCAAAGAGGCAAGAAGGGAGGCGGGTCTGACGCAGGAACAGCTGGCAGAACGCCTGGGTACTAAAAAATCTTATATTTCAAGAATAGAGAACGGGAAATGCGATCTGCAATTATCAACTTTGTATCGCCTGTTTGAAGAAGGCCTGGGGAAAAGAGTAACTATCACAATAGACTAAAACATGGGATCATATAGTATAGGTGAAGCCATCAACCTGCTTCTTGAGAAGTCGAAGTGGAAGCACAAGGTGCATGAGCTACGACTGCAGCAGGAATGGGAACAGATAGTTGGTAAGACTATCGCCAAGTACACCCGCAACGTGTTTCTGAATGGTGAAACCCTTACAATTGTTACAGACGTGGCAGCACTAAAGCAGGAACTGCATTATGGAAAGCAGCAGTTGATTGTGCGGATAAATGAGTATTTTGAGCAGAGAGTGGTGAGTGAGATTGTGGTAAGATAGCAGGTCTGCTAACCTCCAACTAAAACACCTTCATCATTTCACTCCAGCAACCCACTTCATAGGTTGGCTTTCTATCGTGAGCTTTTTTCAACGGATTATAATATACCTGGTCCCAGCCTGCATTGAATGCCCCCAGCACATCAATATCCAGCGCGTCGCCTATCATAATACTATCTTCTATCCGGGCGCCGGTAGTACGAAGTGCAAAGTCAAAAATCTGCCGGTGGGGCTTCATGCTGTTGCTCTTTTCTGAGGTAATGATCTCACCAAAATAGGCGGCTATCCCCGAGTATTGCAGCTTCTGCCATTGAGTGGTCTCAAAGCCATTCGTGATAAGATGCATGATGTACCTGCCCTTACAGTGTTCCAGCAGATCCTTGGCAAAAGGAGTAAGTGTCGTCTGGGTAGGTAATATCTCCAGGTACGCAGCACTCATTTCATACGCCAGAGCCGTATCACCAATCTTAAAATCTAATAGCGTCAGCCAAATTCGCTTCCATCTCAGCTCTTCTCTTTTGATGTAGCCATTCCTGAACCGCTCCCACATCCTATTGTTGTGCACCATATACACTTCCATGAAAGACTGAAAGTCAGGAACACCACGAGAGGTAAGGTCATACTCGTCATAAAGCTTGCGCAACGTATTCTCTGAGTTCTTGTCGAAGTCCCAGAGTGTATGGTCAAGATCAAAAAAGAGATGTTTATACTTGTGGGTCATGGCTCAAACAAAGTTACCGAGGAAATGCATAGCGGCAATGCAAAAAAGCTGGCGGCTATCGCATTATAAAAGCAGGAAGCCCCGCTGAGCGAGGCTTCCTGTCCTGGTAAATATTCTATCTCTGCAGTAGAAAATTAGTTTATCACTACCTGCCGGGTAATCACGCTTCCCTTGTCCGAACGGAGTGTAAGGTTGTAAATGCCGGCACTCAGCCTTCCGAAGGATACGCCGATATCCTGATTACCCACGGCAACCGAAGTCTCCTGCCTGTGAATCGTTCTGCCATTAATATCAGCAAGCGTAATAGTCAGTTTATCCTTTTCTGCTGCACTTAGCTTAAGCGTAAACTTATCAGTAGCCGGATTAGGAAACACAGACTCCAGTTGCAGATTGCCATTCACGGTCACCATCTCGCGCACATTATTCGGGTTCTGGCCAGGGTTGCAACCATTGGTACGGGCAAAATATACTTTCGGACCGATACTATTCCTGCCATCTGCCCAACTTGTGTACACCATACAATTTGCCCTCAGGGAGCGGTTGTAGTCACCGAAGAACTCCCCGTTGGTGTATTGAGGATAATAGGTTGCTGAAGAGCTAAGCTGCACCGGAGTAGAGAATGTTTGTCCGTTGTCATTGGTGTGAACCTGGAAGTAACGGGCAGAGTCATTGTTGTCTATCACAGAAAGTGAAATGGATACCCCAGTTCCGGAAGCTGCTACCACAGGCATCAGGGGGTTCTGGCCATTGAACAGACTCCCGAGATCCACTGGTGTGTTCCAGGTATTGCCGCCATTTGTAGAATTCACGTAAAAGGACTTCACGGCACCGCCGGGAAAGCTGCTATACACTACATGCAGATTGTTGTTGCCATCCACTGCCATGTTCGTTGCTGAGTTTTCACGATCATGAATGAACCCTCCCGCACCAAAGAGGTTAAAGCCATTGCCCACTAGATGATCAGCAGAAAATGTCTGTGCACCATCTGAAGAGGAAGCATGTTTAATCTGGTCAGTAAGCAAATCAGCAAAGCTCACATGTACGACGCCATTGTTGTCGGTTTCCACGTTTGCAAACTGTGTCTGACCACTAAAAGCCATTGTTGCCGGACCGAAAGTGTTTGAGTTGGGAGCTTTTGCTTTCACTGCAGTGCCAAAAAGGTTGAACTGAGTCTGGTCGGCCGGCATCAGCATAAAGCTGCAGTACAGCGTTCCCTGGCGTGGACCATTAGAATTATCCACCGACATCCATTGACGATCACAGACACCGTCACCTATATTAAATACAGATTGCGACAAAAGATCCAATGCACCCGTACCTATGAAATGATCCGTACCCGGAGGCACCGTCCAGGTCTGACCATCATTGTCTGAATAGGCATAGTTGAGTACAAACCAACCCGTATCCAGGGAAGTAGGATTGAGCGACAGGTAGATCCATGAAAAGTAGACACGACCATTCTTGTCCCACGCGAATACCGGGTCACCGCCACCTGCAGCCAGCTGCCCGGGGAAGTCCTGTGAGAGGATATTCTGTGAGTTGAAGTTGCTTTTGGTCCAGCTTTGTCCGCCGTTTGAAGAATAGTAGATCGGAAACCGTAGCCCTTGCGAAGACTGCTCCATGAAGCTAAGGACAATCTTATTGGTGTCGAGTGGATGCACAGCCATCGATATCTCAGCCTCCTGGATGGAGTTGACGTTGGTTGAAACGCGCTGGTCAGTAGCAGTGGTCTTAAATTTTGGCAGGTTCTGAAGTTCTTTTGCAGGCCGCCACTTTTCCTTAAGAATTTCCTTGATCGACTCTTTGACTTGTTCTTCTGAGACTTTTTGTTGTGCCTGAATAGTTGTCGAGGCGAGAAACAGCAGGGAGGCCAGGCTCAATGCTTTGAAGTGACTTTGCATAAATGTTTTGTGTGTTTGCGTATATCGTAAAGACGCGTTTAATGTTACAGGAGAAAGGAGTACGGGCTAAAAAAAACCATGCGCTGACAAATCAGGCATGGTTAGGGTATGAATTCGATAAACCTAAGCTTATTACTTCTTGCGGTAGTAGATCTTGTCTTCGAAGAACTCGTTAGTAGACTGCAGGGCGGGATTGGCCATGCGCTCGTACATGCGCGAGATTTCGATCTGCTCTTTGTTTTCGTGGATCTCCTCCAGGCTGTCGGTATGACTGCTGAATTCATCCAGTTTCTTGTGCAGTTCCTCTTTCATGTTCACTGCAATCTGGTTAGCACGGCGAGACATCACCACGATCGATTCGTAGAGGTTGCCGGTCTTGTCCTTGATAGCAATCACATCGCGGGTTTCAACCAGCGGATTTACTGAAGCAAGTGCTTTTTTATTTATGCTCATTGCGTAGTTTATTTATGTTTTCGGATGCTTGTTGGAAATATTGTTGTGCCTCAGTGATGTAGGGAGACTGAGGGTAAGATTCTTTAAGTTCGTTGAAAGCTGTGATCGTGTTCGCGTAGCGTTCTTCCTGCCGGGCTTCGATACTTGCTTTCGCATAGTTGAAGAGTGAACGCACCACATTATATTGGTAACGGTCAGCATTCGGTGACTCCGGAAAGCTCTGAAGCACGCTCTGGAAGGCTATGCTTGCAGCCTTATAATGTCCAATATTATAATACAACCGGGCTGCCGATGCTTCCTTTTCTTCAATCTTCAGGCGCATTTCGTCCATCAGCTTGTTTGCTTCAGGCAGTCGTGGACTCGTAGGATGCGTGTTCACGTAGTTCTGCATGGCTTCCATGGCCTTAAAAGTAGTCGTTTGTTCAAGGCTGGCTTTCGGAGACAATTTGTAAAGGCTCACCGCATGCATATATTCGGCTTCCTCGGTAGAAGTGCTCGTAGGGAAGTAATCTACGAAGTTCTTGAAATGGTAAGATGCCGACATCCAGTCCTTCATGTGGTAAGACGAGTAGGCATATTTGAAATACAGAGGTTCAAAATTCTTCGTGCCTTTTAGGACAGGAATTAGGCTTTCGTAGATCGTGTGGGCTTTCTGGTACTGCTTCTTGTCATAGTACTCATTGGCCTTGGTGAGTTTGAAGTTGATGTCATCACTCTTCACCACCCGCTCATAGCCGCTACAGGCCGTGAGCAGGACAAGGGCAAATCCGATAAACCAGTTATTTAAGCTGCGTAGACGCATAAAGGGTTGCAAAAATAGCTAATCTATGAATAATAGCCTAAAAATGGTTTGGAGGGTGTGATAAAGTATTGTTAAGTAGGTCGTGGCGGGGCGAGTAACAGTGTAGGCAGCAGGCATTGACAAGGAATGATCAATTTATGCATACTTCCTGAAACTTGACATTGCAAGATTCGGACATTATGTTCGTACTCATATAGCGTGCGCTATATACCGTCTGGGTAAACATAGACTAATCATCAAATAACCACTAGTGCGGGAGCCTGACAAATTGGGAAGCTCCCGCTTCTAAAAAGATAACCCATGAAAAATATTCTATTCCTTTTCGTTTTTTTGATTACTGGGATACCGTATGCCACTGCCCAACCCATCACCTTTCAAAAAACGATCGGCGGCTCCGGTAATGAAGAGGCCTATTCTGTGCAGCAAACCACCGACGGTGGCTACATCCTGGCTGGCTACAGCACCAGTTTCGGCCCCGGCAACTTTGAAAATGCCTACCTGGTGAAGACCGACAGCCTGGGTGATGTGAGCTGGGCCAAAACCTTCGGTGTTGCAGGTGGTGCCTCCAAGTTCCGCAGCGCCCGGCAAACACCTGACGGTGGCTACATCGCTGCGGGATGGATCTATCAACCCACTGCGAATGGTTATGATGTATTGTTGGTGAAGACAGATGCAGGAGGTAATGAACTCTGGAGTAAGAGGTATGGTGGTAGTGGTGCAGATTCTGCACATTCCATAGAATTCGATTTGGACGGAAACCTGATTATTGCTGGCTCATCTCCGGGTCAGGGTTTTGATCAGGCCAGCCTAATCAAGCTCACACCTACTGGTGCCATGATTTGGCACAAGACCTATGGAAGTGCTGTTCCCTTGCTTGCAGAAGCAGGCAAAGCTGCGACTGAAGGAGGATATTATTTTATTCAATCTTATGTGGGGTTTCAGGGTCTTTCGTTAGTAAAAGTGCACTCAGACGGCTCGCTTCACTGGATGAAAGGCTATTCGTCACAGGTTTTGTGGGGATCCCCCCACCACGGCGTAGCCCAGGAGAGCAGATCCGGTGGCTTTTGGATAGCGACAAGAGGTGGTGCCGCAGGCGGAAATGATGTCAGCATCGTCAGGAGCGATGAGCAAGGAGACATCATTTGGAATAAGTACTACGGAAACACAGCGGATGATATAGGCTCCGTGATTTTTGAAGCGGAAGATGGCAGCATAATCGTCGCCGGGGCCACAACCAGCAGTGGGTTAGGCGATAAAGATTTGTACGTCTTTAAAATTGATAGCACAGGAGGCCTGATTTGGTCCCGGGGTTATGGTGAATCCGGAGAAGAACACGCTTATGCTATGAGTGGAACTACTGATGGAGGGTTGGTCCTGGCAGGTGGAACCACCAGTTTCGGCAATGGCCGTCAGATCTACTTGTTGAAGACTGACTCGACGGGTGCAAGCGGTTGTAATGCGAGAAATGCGATTACGATGGTCAATCCGGGAATTAATGTCGTAATGACTTCTCCCATTACTGTTCTGATCTTAAATACAGAAGATACTGCAACTCTTGCCAAAATCAATGTGTCTGAAAGCGACTCCACCCTCTGTTCGTCAATCACCCATACTGAAGTCCTCGCCTTTAGCGAAGAGGTAAAGGTCTATCCAAACCCTGCCAGCCACACGCTCAACATTGAACACCAGGGCGGCGGCACCCTCCAGCTCACCGACATGCTGGGACGGGCTCTTCTCGAACAGGCACTTTCTAACACTTCATCTACCCATACCATCAATATCGCCCACCTGCCTGCCGGCGTCTATCTCTACAGGATCACCGGAAGAAACAGACAGTTGACCGGTAAAGTGATGGTGAGTAAATAAAACAGACGCATTCAAAATCACCTGATACACCGGAGAAAACTGGACATCAAAGCTAGTGAATATGAAGAACCGGGATGCCGAATCCCGGTTCTTCGACTTAATCTCTGTCAACAAGCCGGACATAATTTCGGCCCTATAGGCCTGGCGGCCAACCAGAAGGGTCCGTATCGACTAATTCCGCCTGTCAATCCCCCAATACAGCTTCTGCCTGATCGTGTTCAGGAAGTTGTGTTCATCAGGACGAACCAGCGAAATTGAAAAGCTCTCTCTCTTCACAGCCAGCTGCACCGAGCTGGTAATGGCTTCCGTCCTGGCATCCAGCGTACAAAGGTATTGTTCCGCTCTGCCCTCCACCTCAAAAGAAATCACATTGTCGTCCGGTACCACAATACTCCGCGTATTCAGATTGTGAGGTGCCACCGGCGTGATGACAAAGCTCGAAGTCTGCGGAAATACCACCGGACCGTTACAACTCAATGAATACCCCGTCGATCCCGTAGGGGTAGCTACTATCAGCCCATCCGCCCAGTATGTATTCAGAAACTCTCCATTGAGGTAAGTGTGGATCTTAATCATAGAAGACGAATCCTTCCTGTGCAGCGTAAATTCATTCAGTGCATAGGGCGCACCATCAAAAAGAGGCACACTCGAGTCAAGATGTATCAGCGAACGCTTCTCCAGTGTATAAGAGCCCCGCACCAGCGAAAGTATAGCATGATCTACCTCTTCCTCAGGTATGGCTGCCAAAAAGCCCAACCTTCCCAGGTTAATTCCTATTATCGGAATATTCGACGCACCCACATAGGTAATAGTATCCAGCAGCGTGCCATCGCCACCCAGGCTTATTAGCATATCCGTATGCAGAGGCAGGTCGCGGGCTCCGGTAAATACACTGGGTGAATAGGGGAAAGGCAGGTGAGGCTCTATGCGGTCGTAAAAATCCTTAAAGAACACCATCTGGATCTGGTGTTCGTGCAGTTTTTTCAGCACATTTTGTAGCAGCGGTATATTTTCCTGTTCAAAATTGCGGTTATAGATGGCAACGAGCATGGGGGATGTCCTTTCTGATTTAGGTAAATTGACCGCCTCCGGCAATTCTATTCACTGATGAAATGCAAAAATAGACCTTTTTGCCCCAAGTGGTTCCAGGCATACTCGAAACGTACCTTAAGGTCGTAGGCAGTAAAGAAGTCCAGACCCACACCGGCAGAGTAGAGCAGTTTGTTGTTAAGGAAGCTGTTGCCGGGAAAACGGTTATACACATACCCCACATCACCAAATACTTTCGGATAGATGCGAATAGGGATTGCAGGAAGATATTTAAACGGGATGTTGCGGATGGTAGTGTTCACCAGCTCGCGCTTTACATTATAACGCACTAATCCAAACTGGGAGCCATCTATCACATAATACTCATAGCCCCTGATGTAGTTGTACTTCGTACCCAATGCCTCGCGTAGTGTATAAGGCTGCCAGTCGGGGAAAGAAACCTTACCGCGAAAGATGGCAGAGGTGTACCATTTGCCGAATGGATTGTAGAAATGACCGGCTTCAATGGTAGAGTAGGCCTGAAAGTCCATTCCTTTCAGTCCGCCCAGGGCAAAGATTGTTGTCACCATCTTGGTGCCTTTCAGCGGATAGTTCCAGTTGTCCACCTTGTTGATATCAAAACGGTAGCTCAGTTCCAGAAAGTTGAGCGTGCTGCTTTGTTCAAAATTATAATCATGATTGAGCTCCAGGATGGTGTCGGAAACCTGGTTGTGCTTATAGGTGAGTCTCAAAACATGGGTCGTAGAATACCGGGGCCGATAGGAGTAGTTTACCGAAGCCTGGTATTGGGTAACGATAAAATCGCCGGGCTTTTTGACAAAAGCAAGCTTATTACTGTCGGTAGTGTAAAAGATCTCATTAGCCTTGGCAACGCCTACCAGCACTCCAAATCCGTGCTTTTGATCCTTGTCCACGTATGGTTTGTTGTATCCGAATGAAAGTTCCTGGCGGTAACCCACTTTGGTGTTGACGATAAGGCGTTCATTTCTACCGCGGAAGTTGCGGTGGTTCAGGCGGACTCCCAGGATAGCCCGGTTCAGGTCCCGGTTTTGTTCTTTCCACCATACGTTGAAATTCCTATCGGCCAGCTGAAGGTCCACCTCCGGCCAGATGTACCAGCGCTCCTTTACCACCAGATGCACTGCTATTTCGCCCCGGTTCAGCGTGTCAACCGAAATATTATAGTCTGTAAACAGGCTTGCCGTCGCCAGTCGTAGTTTGTTTTGTTCGATGAGCGCCTCTATAGAGTCAGACCTCACCAGTTGATCTTTCGTAATGCTCAGCTCCCGCAGAAT
The DNA here is from genome assembly GCA_023426425.1 of Bacteroidota bacterium. Lineage (GTDB taxonomy): Bacteria > Bacteroidota > Bacteroidia > Chitinophagales > Chitinophagaceae > JAFIGV01. The sequence continues at coordinate 9,547 of JAFAAT010000156.1, forward strand.
GATACGGTCCAGTGTCTTCTCATTTCCGGATATGGTGATTTCTGCGACCCTTACATAGGCATCGAGGGGGCTACTGTTGGGTGGATCTTCAGGTTCGCGACCCACAGCAGAAAACCAACAGCACAGTACAAACAGAAGCAGGGGAAACCGCATAAATATTACACAAGATAACTACAGATAGTGGTTTTTGGCAAACCGATGCGTAAAAAATCATCGTCTTAGTCGGTAAGTGCCTGGAAAAATCGGTATCTTTAAAAAGGTAGGAGCTAGTATGTTATTAAGATTAAGTTCATTCATTGGTATAGTATTCCTTATTGGTTCTTTAGCTTCGTGTAAGCACGAGAAGCCTCTTTGGCCGGTCAATCCGGGTCCCGAACCTGGTCCCGACACCATCAGTGGCTATCCGCTTGCTATTGAGCAGATCGTGGTGAACCGCTGCGCCACCGCCGGGTGTCACAACCAGGCCAGCTACCAAAACGCCGGCGGCCTCCTCCTCGACAGCTGGGAGAACATGATGAAGGGCGGCAACAACGGATCGGTCATTGTACCTTTCTCGCCCGGTAATAGTCCACTGTTGTTTTTCATTAATACCCATGAAGCGCTGGGGCCAGTGGCGGTGCCTACTATGCCCTTAAATCAATCTCCTTTGACACAGGATGAGTACATGATGATCGCCAGCTGGGTGGCGAATGGTGCGCCAAACAAGGATGGCGAGGTTGCATTTTCTTCTAATCCTGCCACCCGCCAGAAGATCTACATGACCATGCAGGGCTGCGACCAAATTGCAGTAGTGGATGCAGAGACCAGGCTGGTTATGAGGTATATACCTATAGGTGTCAACCCGAATCAGATTGAATCAGCCCACAGGGTGAACTTTTCACCTGACGGCAAATATGCTTATGCCTGTTTTTCAGCCGATGGAACACATTTGCAGAAGATCGATGTTGACCGTGACTCTGTAATAGCGGAAGTGAATATAGGTTCAGGCTCGTGGAATGTTCTTGTTCTTTCTGAAGATGGCAATAAGATGATTGTTTCAGATACTAAAAACGGGAGTCTGGTGATTGTAGATGCAGTAAGCATGACAGAGACTCGCAGAATCAAGGATAATTCTATAGTTCAGCCACACGGTATTGTAGCAGATTCTACTTTCAGTGTTTTCTTTGTCACCTCCCAGTCCGGGAATACAATCATGAAGATCATTCCTCATTTGGGCCAGATTAAAAAGGTCCCACTGGATAATAATCCTGCACACCACAATGTCGGCACCTTAGATCCCCATGAAATCATGATGACTCCCGACTATTCCCGGTATTTCGCCACCTGTGAATCATCTGATGACGTTCGGGTTATGGACGTTGCAGGAGATAGTCTGCTGAAGATTATCCCTGTTGGTAAGAAGCCACAGGAACTGGCAATCAGTCGCACGAAACCATATGTATTTGTCACCTGTATGGAGGATGTCTCCAATGTTCCCGGGCATAAAGGATCTGTCTACGCAATCAACTACAACACCTACCAGGTCACTCGTATTGACGGCCCCTTTTATGAACCACATGGCATTACAGTGGACGACAAGAACGGGACGTTTTATGTGCTAAGCAGGAATACAATGACCAATGGTCCCGCACCGCACCATACCAGCTCCTGCGGAGGCAGAAACGGCTACTATCACGTGTACGATTTGAACACATTTGAGCGTCTGCCTAAGCGCTATGAGGTCACGGTAGATCCTTACAGTGCAGATACACGGTTTAAGTAATTAGTTTTGCCCAATGCTGACTATTTCATTGCGGGGAATTCAACTGCATGCCAAGGTGGGGATGTACCCTGAGGAGAAGATCTCAGGCAACAACTTTGAGATAGATGTGGATGTCTTTGTACCAGCACAAGCAGATGCATTCCCGTTCATAGATTACACTATTATAGAGCAGATAGTGTCAGAGGAATTTCAAAAAGAAGGAGAACTGCTGGAGACTTTCGTTAAAGCGATTCACAGCAGGGTGAAAGAGAAGTTTTTTGAAGCCGAGAAAGTGCGGGTAGCTGTGCGCAAACTCAGTCCGCCTATGAAGACGGAGGTAAGTTATGCCCAGGTCTGCTTCGAAAACTAGATTTTTTAGCCGCTGATAATGAACTGATTTGGCTCAATAGATAAGCCTTTTTGCGAATGAATTGTTAACGGGTGCACGAGGACCAAGAAACTCTTACCCCCTTTCTATTTTTGCTGAAAGGTGAGTTCAATCACCTCGTGCAGCAAACATGAATAGCGGAACCGGTAGCGTTTTTCTTAGTGTATTCCTTTCGGATAATCTGGGTGGCAAATGGACATCATCATTTGACTGGCTGTATGTGATCAGCAATCTGATGGTATGGTCTGCATGTCTCATACTGCCGATCCTGGTAGCGCTTTTCATTATCAAGAAGGGGAAGAACGACATGTTCTTTAGCAATATCTACGTAGTATTTGCCGGCTTCCTGTTCGTGGTAGGTCTCACCTTTCTTGGCGACACAGTAGTCTTTCTCAAAGCATTCGATGAACTCGGATTAGTTTTAAGGCTTTTAACCGGCGTTGTTAGCTGGATCGTGGTCTTTTATAGCCTGAGCATACTGCCTAAGAGCCTGAACATGAAGAGTCGTAAGGAACTGATGGATGAAATCACCATCCGGGCGCAAATGGAGTATGAGTTAAAAGTTCGCAACGAACGGCTTATGGAAGCTGAACGTAACGTGAGGCTCGGCTACATCTACTGGGATATTGTCTGCGACCGTGTAGAAATGTCTGATATGGCCGCTGACGTACTTGATATCAATATCTCCAGCCAGGGGGCCACCTTTGCAGAGATCATGCAGCAGCTGACCGAGAAACAGGCTGATGTAGTGCAGGATTTTATTGAGAATAAGCTGCTCAAACTGCCGACGCTGACTTCCTATTTCAGACTAACAACAAGCCAGAATGAAGAGCGTTATATCCTCGTAAAAGCCGATGTGATCAGGAATTCTATGGGCGATCCTGTGATCGTGAAGGGCACCATCCAGAATGTGTCTGAGCTACGTGAGCTCCAGAAGATGGACGAGCAGAAGCAAAAGCTGAAAAAGATTGCCTGGGTGCAGTCACATAGGATGCGAAGCCCTGTGGCTTCGATCCTCGGCATGGCCAATCTGTTTAACTACACTGACCCTTCAGACCCCGTGAATACAGAAATACTCAACAATATAAAGGAGCTCACCCTGAACCTCGATTCCATGATACATGAGGTAGATGAACTGACGAGAGAGAAGGGTAAAGAACATGCAGCCTAGCAGGCAAACTGTAAAACATTCTTAAAGGATATTTAACGGCAGAGACCCAATACTTAAAGTTTGGGCTGTTTGACAATTCAATGATGTATTCTCTCACGGGCGATCATGATGTTTGTGAAAACAAACGTTATGCGATCTGCTTTTTATCCTTCGTTCAGTCTCAAACACACCTCACAATTTTTCAGGTTTTTCTTTGCCTTGCTGGCAATAGTGTTTTTCACTTCTGCTCATGCTACTGCACAACAGCTTGATTGGTTACTCGGAAGTAGTATTGGCAACAGCAGTGCCCTAAATACTGTGCGAAGCGTAGTAGTGGCACCTACTCAACAGATCATAGTTGCAGGTTCATTTGCTGATTCGATTCAGTTTAATAATTCAGCCAAGCTGATGAGTCGCGGTGATGAGGACATCTTCCTGGCCAGTGTAAATTCTGCAAGTGCTGTGAACTGGATTATGCAGATCGGTGGTGCGGGTGAAGACAGAATCCTCAATGGATTAGCCATAGACGGCGGCGGCAAAATATATCTGACCGGCGTATTTACAGACTCGATATGGCTGGGTAATCAATCCTTAGTGAGTACGGGTGACGGAGACGTATTTATTGCTGCTTTGTCTCCAGGGGGTAGCTTGCTATGGTGGAAGCAGATCAAGTCCGCAGGACCTGACTACAGCTATGATATTGCTGTGGATGGATCAGGATATGTATATGTGGCAGGGCAGTATGGAGACACGGCGGATTTCGGAGACGGAAACCTGGTGCCACATGAAGGAAATGGAGACGCGTTTCTTGCAAGGTATGATGGCAATGGGCAGTTGTCGTGGGTGAAGACGTGTCAGAGTCCTGCGATTGCACAGTTTACGGGAGTGGCCACGGGACCGGACGGGAAGGCATATGCTGCAGGCATGTATGGAGATTACCTGGCGGTAGGCGGGGTGATGTATGCTTCGAGTGGTTATGAAGATGGGTTTGTGATGAAGGTGGACAGCTCGGGAGCTATAGACTGGGTGAAGCGTTTTGGGGGTATTGGTCAGGACCGCACGGGAGAGATTACCGTGCTCAATCAACATGTGTATGTATCAGGGACATTCTACAATGTGCTGCAAATGGATACTGCCAGTGTGCAGTCGGAAGGATACTCGGATGTTTACCTGGCTGCGATCAGCACCAGTGGAGGGCTCCGCTGGATCAGGTCTTATGGCAGTGCGGATTATGAAATACTTGCGGGTGGTTGTATGAGTATGAGTGCAGCAGGGGAGGTGTTGCTGACCGGATTTTACTCTGATGATCTGCAGATAGGGAGTCAAACACTGGCGACTACGAACAATGGTTATGATGCTTTTGCGGTAGTGGTGGACAGCGCAGGTAGTGTGAAGCAGCTGCACAGGTTGTATGGGCCAGGCGATGATTATAGTTATGCCATTGCAGGGGATAACCTGGGTAATATTTACGTGGGTGGAAAGAGTATGGGTGTGAGTATGGGGATGGGGAACCAGGCGTACAGCAGGCAAGGTGGTAGCTTTTTCCTGGCAAAGATCAAACCAGATGTGAACGCTGTACCGGGGGTTGCAGATGGTGAGGGAGTGGGTGTAGAGGTGTTTCCGAATCCTGCCAATGGTGAGTTTGTGGTGGCGAGTCAAAAACCATTTGAGCACGTTAGCGTGATGGATATAAGTGGGCGGGTAGTGTACGTTGAGGAGATGCCGGAGGGAAGGAGGAATCACAAAATCCTGATGCAGGGAGTGCCGGATGGTGTGTATACAGTACAGGTTGTCGGAAGAGGGTTTAGGGAGTTTAGGAAATTGGTTGTGTCGGGGCCTGGCGAGGTTAGCCGGAGGTATTAGTAGATTGGGAAGGGTTTTTTTGAGAAGGGAGAATTAAAGTTACACAGAGATCGCCGAGGGGGCGCAGAGTTCCACGGAGGGCGGAAGAGGTTTTTTTGTGGTTTCGAGTCTTCGTCTTTTTGAGGAGCGATGGGGGAGGGGTTTTTTTGTGGTTTCGTGTCTTTGTTTTTTGGGCGCGAAAGATATAAGTTACGCAGTCCTGATAGCTATCGGGATGAGGAGACACAGAGTGCCACAGAGGGGGCGCAGGGTGCCACGGGGGGATGAGGGTTTTTTTGTGGTTTCGTGTCTTCGTTTTTTTGAGGAGGGAGAATAAAAGTTACATAGAGATCGCCGAGGGGCGCAGGGTTCCACGGAGAGAGGCGTTAGTAAAGCTGGGGTAGAGGGAGTGGGAGGAGATATACCGCGGGTGGTCTTTAGCCTCTCTTTAACATCGTAGATGCTAGTTTTGCTGTGTGGGTGTGAAGCCAGGATATCTGCTGAAGGGAAGGTCCGTTGTGATCTGGGCGTTGCTGATTGTGGCGATTGTGACTTGTCCGGTGAAGAAGGCGGTGCGGATGTATCAGCAGTTGCCGGCGGTGAGTCAGTCATTTGCTGGGCTGTATAATCACTGCACCTACCAACAGGAGCAGCAGTTGACCGTGCAAAGCAAGGCTTCGGCACAATCTCCATTATTATCTGTCGAAACATCTTTCGAGAGAAGGTGGGGGAGTGTGGGTGTCGAGCTGCCGAACAGGCTTTTCGATTCTGATCTTAATACCAGGGGAGATCCTCCGCTGTACTTGCAATACCGAAAAATACTAGTGTGAACCATGTTTGAGTAGCGAACCTGTGCCCCTGTGCGATGCATAGCGGGTTGTTTTTTCATTCTCAAAATTTGAAAAATGGACTATAATAAATCAAACGCTAATGGGCGGCGGTATGAGGCTGCCGGTATGTTTACACTGGCGCTGCGACTGGTGGCAGGCTGGACCTATTTCTCTGCATTCTGG
>JAFAAT010000169.1 GCA_023426425.1 Bacteroidota bacterium
TGGTCTGGGGAAAGAAACGCCGGGTTCTCAACCGGAGAAAAGCTGGTGCATCCTGTGATAGAGGAGGGACCTTATAGCTATGTACATGTGAACGTGGAAAACCAAAGGAGGGATCCGAAGTCTAAGCTTAACTGGATGACCTCTCTGATACGTTTGAGAAAGGAATGCCCGGAGATTGGCTGGGGTGACTGGCGGATACTGGATGTGGGGAAGAGGACGATGCTGGTGATGGAGTTTGAAAGGTCGGGCAAGCGCCTGGTGATCCTGCATAATTTTGACAGTAAGCCACATGAGATAGTGCTTTCTATAGACCAGCAGCCGGGAGGCAAGCTGGTGGACCTGATGAAAAATGATGAAGAGAGCGTAATTGGTGATGATGGGAAGCACAGGATTACGGTGGATGCCTATGGGTATAGATGGTTTAGGGCAGTAGGAGGATAGGGAATGGTTCAGGGAGTGAAGACAGGGCTGAAGGAAAAGTACAGAGATAATGGTATAGATTTGTTGGAACAACCACGTGTTTAGCCAAACGATCAAAATAGCGGAAGAGGAGCAAAAACTGGTGTTTTTGCATTACAGGTCGAAGGATGGGCCTGATTTGTATGTGGTGAAGGGGCTGGAACACCCGTGCTTTATGCAGTTTGATGAACAGGCGCGGTCGTGGAAGTTTTTGCACCCTGTTTCTCAGACATTGCAGGCGGCAGAGCTGAGTATATCAGCTGTGATTTGCGAGTATGAAGAATGCGGGAAGGCCGAAGGTAGCAGTTACGACGGCTATGACTTTCTGAGTTAGTTGGGGCTGATGATATCATCTATACCAGCCTGTTCGTCTTCGTTTGCTACATTGATCACAATATCCGACAGTCGGGAGAAGATTTTTTGCTGTGCTTTCTGCAGGTATTCCTCGGCTTCTGCGCGTTCTTCCTGTTCGTCTTCGTCATAGCCTTCCCTGATGGATTCAATAAATGTGAGTAGTGCCATCAGATCGGTAGGTGAGTATGCATCGAGTTGACTCATAGTTGATACTTTACTAGTCAGATAATAGAATCGCACCACTCCGGATGGAGTGGGACGAAAATACGGCTGGTGGCGCTTTGGGCGAGGCTAACAGACGAAGGGGTGTGGTATTACATTGCGGACATTTTGCGACATTCTTCCGCACATTGTCTGCAGGCCTCGGCACAAGCCTTGCAATGGTCGTGTTCATGCCTTTCACATTCCCGGGCACAGGCATCGCAGATATCTGCGCAAAGCCTGCAGAACTCTTTGGCCCGGCTGCTGCCAAGACTCATTAGCTGTGCGGCGGCATAGCACACTGTAGCACACTCCAGGTCGGTCTGAATGCAGTTGCGCATATGCGCTACATTGTCTTCCTTGAGGCAGGAAGATGCACAATGGTTGCATGCGGCGGCGCAGCGGAGGCAGGCATCGATACACTCCTGATATTGGTTGTTCATAGTTTGGGATTTAAGATTAATGAGACTGAAGCCGGCAAAAACATGGTGCCAGTTGCTGACGCAAATCATGAGGTGAAAGATTGCAGAGACAATTACATTTGTTGCTATGAAGATATCATTTCATGGAGCGGCCAGGACGGTGACGGGATCGAAGCATCTGGTTCATTTGAAAGACGGGAGGAAAATACTGCTGGACTGTGGTATGTTTCAGGGTATGGGAAGAGAGACGGTGGGGTTAAACAGTGAGTGGGGCTTTGAGCCCTCGGAGCTGACCCATGTGATCGTCTCCCATGCACATATTGATCACATTGGCTTGCTGCCCAAGCTTGTGAAGGATGGGTATACAGGGAAAATATATTGCACTACGGCGACCGCATCGCTGATACCGCTGCTGCTATTGGATTCGGCAAAGATCCAGGAAGCGGATGTGGCATACACCAATAATCAGAGGAAGAGAGAGGGGCGACCATTAGTGGAGCCTTTGTATACCGAGGAAGATGCACAGGAAGTGTTTCCTCTGCTGGAGCTGGTGGAATATGAGCAGATGGTGGTGGTAGACGAGGGGATAGAACTGATGTTTACGGATTGCGGACATATACTTGGTTCAGCTGCCGTTCATTTGAAAGTTCGTGAGGGAGGGAAAGAAGTACGGCTGACCTTTAGTGGGGATATAGGCAGGTACAGGGATATGATCCTTCGTTCACCAGCAACGTTTCCACAGGCTGATTTCATTATTATGGAATCGACCTATGGAGACAGGCTACATGAGCTGAACGTAGTGGCAGCTGATAAGTTATTGCAGCAAATACAGACAACCTGCATTGAGCGAAAAGGGAAGCTGGTTATACCTGCTTTTAGCCTGGGGCGTACACAGGAGTTACTCTATATTCTGAACAGGCTAGAGCTTGAGCGCAGGCTGCCGGCGCTGAACTACTATGTGGACAGTCCTATGTCTATCAAGGCTACAGAGATTATCAAGCGGCATCCGGAGTGTTTTAATAAGCATGTAGCGAAGCTTTTGCAGCAGGACGAGGATGTGTTTTCCTTTAAGGGGTTAAAATACATCCATGATGTGGAGGAGTCGATGGCATTGAATAATTCTGATGATCCCTGTGTGATCATCTCAGCATCGGGAATGGCAGAAGCAGGGAGAGTGAAACATCATATCCGGCATACGATTGCAAGCCCGCGAAATACAATAATGTTTTCCGGCTATTGTGAACCATCCTCACTTGGAGGAAGGCTAAGGGCAGGCGCACAGGACGTGACCATCTTTGGCAAAAGCTATCCTGTGCTAGCAGAGATAGCCGCCATTGATACCTTGAGTGCGCATGGAGATTACGAGGATATGTCGCAATGGCTCGCTTGCCAGGACGAGCAACAGGTAAGGAAGTTGTTTTTGGTACACGGGGAATATGAAGTGCAGCAAAAGTTCAGAGACCGCCTGATCAAGAAAGGCTTTACAGATGTGGTAATTCCCGGTCTACATGAAAGCATAGGACTCGGTGATCTTTGATGTGGAGGCAGTGATTGTTAATCTTCGGTGATACGCTTGAGGTTCATATCTGTGACAGAGGAGACGATGATAGGATATTTTTCCAGTGTAACATCTGAAGGGTCGAGGCCAAAACCTCTTTCTTCTGAAAGGCTGATGCGCTTGAGGAGGAAGTAGGCTTTCATGATCAGCTGTTCATAAAAGGGCAGCTGATTGTCTTTGGAGAGGAACTTTTCCATGACGATGAAGCGGAAGTCGCCCATCACGTTATTGCGGCTGAGGGATTCATAGCGGCTTACTACGTTTACCTCCTTGTTCTGCACCATTTCCTCTACCACGCGGCGGAACATCATCTGTATCCTGTGCTCTACACGGAAGCCGAGTCGGAACTCTACACGGATGATTTCATTGGGTACGATAGTCTGCACCACATATTCCATGGTGTAAGGATCATCAGTAACATCGACGTGCACGAACCAATAGATATCTGCGCGTTTAGGTTTGCGGTAGAGGATGGAGAAGATGATCTTATGTTCTATTTCCTTGGGATTGTTGGCGCTGGTCAGATATACCAGGTGAGTAGCATACTTTGGGATACTGCGGTCGTTGCTCAGTTCCTGGAGAATGGGAACGTAATCCTCCATACGCACAAACTCGACGTACCTGTTTTTGATTTTCCTTGACTTGAACCAGACAAACATTACCAGGAAGAGAACGCCGGCTGCTATCAGTGCCACATAGCCGCCATGAGGGAACTTCTCAAGATTGGCGATAAGGAAAGAGAATTCTATGGTAAGGAAGACTGCGAGATAAACTACAAACCAGAATATCGCGACCCGCTTGGTAAACATGAAGAAGGCAAACAATGCCGAGGTCATGATCATGCACATAGTGATAGCCAGGCCGTAGGCAGCTTCCATATTTGACGACTTCTGGAAATAGAGCACTATGGCCACGCAACCGACGTAGAGGAGCAGGTTGATGCCCGGGATGAATGACTGCCCGCGTTCAATGGTAGGGTAGTTGATTTTTATCCTTGGCCAGACATTGAGCTTAACCGCTTCACTTATCAATGTGAAAGAACCAGTGATCATAGCCTGGCTGGCGATGATGGCAGCCAGGGTAGCAATGAGGATGCCGATGATCACAAACCAGTCGGGCATGAGCTCATAGAAAGGATTTGTGGCAGTAGAAACCCAAAGCCTTCCCTGTTGTGTAAGCAGCCAGGCCCCTTGTCCGAGGTAGTTGAGTATCAGGCAGGCTTTGACGAAGATCCAGGACATGCGGATATTCTTTCGGCCACAGTGACCCATATCTGAATACAAAGCCTCCGCTCCGGTGGTACATAGGAAGACAGCACCAAGTATCCAGAATCCACTGGGATAGATGGTGAGAAGTTCGATAGCATACACGGGGTTGAAGGCATTAAGGATGCTCCAGTTGTCGGAAATGTGGTAGATGCCAAGCGTAGCCAGCATCAGGAACCACACCATCATGATGGGGCCGAAGGCTTTTCCTATAGACTGAGTGCCGAACTGCTGGGAGAAGAACAGCCCCGAGAGAATAAGAATGACTATAGTGACTATTGTTTTGTCCGATACACTGGCCAGCCCAGGCAGATGTTTCAGTCCTTCAACTGCAGAAGTCACTGAGATGGGAGGAGTGATCATACCATCCGCGAGCAGGGTGGCCCCACCCACCATGGCCGGGAAAACGGTCCATTTGCCATGCCTCCGGACAAGGGCAAACAGGCTGAAAGTGCCTCCTTCACCTTTGTTGTCTGCCCTTAAGGTGAGCAGCACATACTTGACGGTGGTCTGTAATGTGAGGGTCCAGATAATACAAGAGGCGCCACCGATGATCAGCAGACTATCGATGACCTTGCCATTGCAAATAGCATTGTAAACGTAGAGCGGGGAAGTGCCTATATCGCCGTAGATGATTCCAAGAGCAATCAATAAACCGGCAGCAGTAACGTTTGAATGTCTTCCCAATTTGAAGGGGTTGCTTTAAAAAAATACAGCGGGCAAAGTTAGCATATTAGGGTGTTCTCTCATCCTTGTGAAGATTATTTTGTTAAATAAGGGAAGAAAAGTCTATGTGTGTCTTTTAGCGGCTGTCAGACTGCCATACAGTTCGTAGCTTTGCGCCTTCCAATGGTGAAGATTGCTGACATAGAACTTGGAGAATTCCCTTTACTGCTTGCCCCGATGGAGGATGTAAGTGATCCCCCTTTCCGTGCTGTGTGTAAAGAGAATGGTGCTGACCTGATGTACACTGAGTTCATTTCCTCAGAAGGGTTGATACGCGATGCCATCAAGAGTCGACAGAAGCTGGACATCTTCGACTATGAAAAGCCTATTGGTATCCAGATATTTGGAGGAGATGAAGAAGCATTAGCCTTATCAGCAAGGATAGTAGATGCTACAAATCCCGACCTGCTGGATATCAACTTCGGTTGCCCTGTGAAGAAGGTGGTTTGCAAAGGCGCAGGCGCAGGCGTGTTGAAAGATGTGGATCTGATGGTGAGGTTGACCAGTGCGGTAGTTAAGAATACTGGTTTACCTGTGACGGTGAAAACCCGCCTGGGTTGGGATGACAGAACCAAAAACATTGAGGAAGTGGCCGAGAGACTACAGGATGTGGGCATCAAGGCACTTTCAATTCATGGGCGTACAAGGACCCAGATGTATAAAGGCGAGGCTGACTGGACGCTGATAGCTAAAGTGAAAAACAACCCGAGGATCAAGATTCCGATCTTTGGAAACGGAGATATTGATAGTCCCCAGAAGGCGCTGGAGTATAAGAACCGGTATGGGGTAGATGGAATTATGATTGGCCGTGCTGCAATAGGTTATCCATGGATATTCAGGGAGATCAAGCACTACCTGGCTACTGGTGAGACCTTAGAGCCCCCGACTTTGGAAGAGCGTGTAGCTGCCTGTAAGAAACATCTATTTGGCTCGGTAAACTGGAAAGGACCTAAGCTTGGCGTACTTGAAATGAGACGTCACTATGCCAACTATCTGAAAGGTCTCCCGCATATCAAAGACTTCCGTATGAAGCTGGTGACTACAGAGGACATCTCAGAGATTGAGGCAGTGCTTGATAGCATCCTGGAACACTATGCTGCGGTAGAGGCTTAGACTTTAGCTTCCTTGACTTCAGGAGATATCCTCTCCCGGTAGAACGCCAGTATTCCAACTCCTATCAATACCATTACCGCTGAAATAATCTCCGCCTGAGTGGGATGCATAAAGCCCCAGTCATACTCGTAGTTGACCCTGATCTTTTCTATAAAGAAGCGCTCAAGGCCGTTCAATATCAAGTAGATTCCTGAAAGGTGCAGGGCGTGTTTCAGTTTCTTTCTGAGCGACCAGAGGAAGAAAAAGAGGAGCACGCAAACAAAGGCTTCATACAAAGCAGTAGGGAAGACACCCGCTGGCAGCACCCTGCAATATTCACCTACGCAATTAGCAAGGCGCATCCCTTCGTTATTTACGTTGTTCGGGTAATTCATTGCATATATCCAGTCGGGAACCCATGAAGGGGCGGGAGCGTATATCTGAGGGATGCTGTTGAGGCTACCGAACTGGTTTGTCAGTGAAGTCATGTAGTAAGTATCCTGGTGCAGCGCCTTGACGAACTCACCCGGGGCGGCAGACCTGAGGTTACCACTTATTTCCGTGACGTACGCACTGTTGAACACACCCCAGTCGCCATCGCCTGCGAAATGGCAACCCAGTCGACCGATGCCATAGGCGAGCATGAGCGCTGGTGCAAATGAATCGGCAAGGTGAGAGACCGGTATTTTATGCTTTCTTGCATAGAGTGCGATGACTACAGCGGCTGTGATTAGTCCGCCATAGAACGTCAGGCCAGAGGAGGAAATGAGGTTCTCTACTGGGTTGCGCACAAAGTCTTCCCAGGTTTCCAGAGCGTTGAAAACCTTTGCGCCAACCAGTCCGGCTACCATTGCTATTACAACAAATTCAGTGATCCTGTGATGGGGATAGACGGCAGTGCGTTGTTGTTTAGGCTCGGGAAGTTGTTCTTTTTTCTTCTCTGCGTATTTCAAGTATCCCAGCAGTAATGCTCCAAGGATACCTGCAATCACATTACCCTGTAGCGAGAAGATATATCCCATAGGATTGGGTGAAATATCCTGCCATTGGTCAAAGAATCCGCCTACTTTATAACCCAGTACAAAACCCAGCAGTGCAGACCAAAGCAGTTCGTTGGCGGAAGCAGGTTTGCCCACCTCGGTGACTGTAAATTCCGGGAGCATCAGACCCATGGACTCCTTTCTTTTCAGATCAAGAGTCAGCACATAGGCGGCGGCTAAAAATGCGAGGGCTACAAAGAGGCCAAAGGTCTTGAAAAGGCTTAACCATTCGGGTGCATCAACACCAAAAATTCCTTCTATAAGATACCTGAAGTCTGGATACATAATTGCTGTAAATGTAGTGCGATCGTCTGAGAAACCGAAAGCGAGTGTGTCATAGCGATACTTCTTGTAATCTTCGGATGCTCATGATGTTGAAAACATGAACCGAGGGTGTGCGCGAAAAAATGGGCTTGCTGGGAAACAATTTTTATCACTACATTTGCTGTCCCTCAGGGTCGCGTGGCCGAGCGGTTAGGCAGAGCTCTGCAAAAGCTCGTACAGCGGTTCGAATCCGCTCGCGACCTCAAGTACCAAATGCTTTATAGACCATGTTCTATAAAGCATTTTCTTTTTAAATCCATCGTATATTAATAACTTGCTGTCTATTAGGTTTATATGAAAAGCAGAATTCTTGTCACAATAGCTGGCCTGATGTGTATCTATTTCTCTGGCTGCGAGAAAGCTGAGGAAGGTACTTACCATGGTGTAGTTCGCAATTCAATACCGCAGAATGTCCGACTTAGCTTTTACGAGAATGAGGCGGACTACCTCAAAGGAACTAATCCCATGTATTCGACGACTATTACTCCAAACGGAGAATGGGAGATACCTTCTGAGATGGAAGGAGGAAAGAAAGTGTACGTTGACTGGTATTCAGAGGATTACCGATACACGAACTGGGCCGGTGGGTCGATCAGCAGGTTTGGCTCGAATAACAATGTCACTTTCAATGTTCCGAATATTAGCCCTGAGATGAACCCGGCAATGACCCTGGCAGGCTCACCTACCTACAGCAGGATTGTTTGCCTTGATAAGGATAAGGATTCAACCTCCTGGCACGCGGTAGACGCAGGCTGGGGAGGCACATCCTCGACATGGGATCAGCTTACTCCTGAAGAAAAATATAAGCGATTCACGCTGCGGAAGAACCTAACAGGTAGGTATAGTTACAAGAAGTCGAGCGGGGAAATTGTACATCTTGAGTTCACTTATCAGTTTCAGAATATATCTCAGGATATGGTGAGATTTACGATGGTTTACAACTCTGGTGGAGGTAGCGCCACCGGTATGTCAAGTCCGCAGGATGGTGGAATCGGGTTTGTATTGCACCAGCTTAGAAGTGATAGTAATCTCCCTGGAAACTTTAACAGCTACAACTTTATCTTTGAAAAAGACTAGGATTTACTTACTTCGTACGGGTTCTTGTCTGGCGCAATTTTAATATCTTGTGCTAAGTCTAAGGAATTCCTCCGTTACATGAAAGTACTAGCTGAAATTACAGACCCGGTATTTGTAAAGCCTGACCAATACAGCGCAACTGACAGGTTTTTTCTGAAGTTTATTCGGGACGAACGTGACCTTCCTTTTGTTTATCTGACACTGAAGATTTCCCTGACAATGATTCCCCTGGGAATTTTGTTGTATTTGCCTTTTATCGAAGGCTGGCTTTGGTGGGCAATCGCTGTAGCCTATGCTTTTTTTAATAACGTTGCGTTCAAGGGACCATTCGGACTGATGCTACACTGCACGAGCCATAGGGTATTCTTTAAAAGAGAATACAATTGGCTTAATCACTATCTTCCCTGGGTGGTGGCCCCTTTCTTTGGCCATTCGCCTGAGACCTATTACACCCATCACATCGGAATGCACCATGCTGAGAATAATCTCGAGGACGATGAAAGCACTACCATGCCGTTCCAAAGAGATTCATTGAAGGACTTTCTGGTGTATTTCGGAGTTTTTCTGTTTTCTGGTATCTATCACCTTGCAGCTTATTTCTTTAGAAAGAAAAGAAAAAGACTCCTGTATAGGTCTGTAAGAGGGGAGTTGCTCTTTATCTCGTTTTGCATCCTGATGAGTTTTATTAGCCTCAAGGCTACGCTGTGGGTATTCGTGATACCATTCTTCCTTTATAGGTTGGTGGCTATGATGGGAAACTGGGCGCAACATTCATTCATCGATGCTTCAGATCCGGGCAATGACTATAAAAACAGCATAACGTGTATCAATACAAAATACAACCACAAATGCTGGAATGATGGCTACCACATCAGCCATCATGAAAAGCAGTCAATGCACTGGACAGAGCATCCCGTGTACTTCAAAAAGACTTTGCAGAAGTATATAGACAACGACGCTATTGTCTTCGATGGAATTCATTTTCTGCATGTATTCTTCTGGCTTATGGGTAAGCGGTACGACCTGCTGGCGAAGCATTTTGTCAACCTCGACAATCGCTATAGCAGCGATGAAGAGATCATTGCCTTCCTGAAAACCCGCACCCAAAAGATCAGCTTTGGCACCCCTGCCATGGCTACTGCAGGAGCGGGGCGGTAGAACCTGTCGTAGTGCAGAAGCCCGATAAGCAGCAAAAAAAGGCTGCCTGGTCAGGGCAGCCTCTTATGGAAAATCTCAAATTAAGTAAGACGTACCGGTACTAAATCCTAGAAAGTGATACCCAGGCAAAGGCCTGTTCTTAAGCCTCCGAAAGGTGTAGTCACATTTGCGCGGATTCCATTATCGTCCACCTGTGCATCTACTTCATTGCCCATGATATCTACCGTAAGATCTTCCCGTATTGTCTGTTTGGATTCATCAGAAAGATCAGAAAGGTCGGTATTGGCATCCAGAGTAACATTCATTCTGCCGTATGCAGGTCCGAGGATCCACCAGTCGAGAACGACATACTCACCCAGGTGCCATTGGGCGCCGAGGAGAAGACCAGCCGAAAATGTAGAGGCATTTCCCTTCAGGATGGCATCTCTTTCCTGGCCCATATCATCTTCGAACGCGTAGTCCCAGGAAATGTTGAAGCCACCGAACCTTACAAAAGGAGCCATGTAGAATCCGTTCAGCGGTTTTTTGCCAAAATAATATCTGAATTCAGGAGTGATGGCCCAGTTGCTGATTTTTGAGTTGTCCAGAAAATCAGTGAAGCCATCGTCTGACTCCTCTGAGGCATCTTCTTCACCACCCGAAAGGTTCTCTGCCAAACCTTTGAGCGGCAGCCCCCCTTTAGGCATAAAGCGCACACCCAGGGCTACAGACATGTTTTCATTCAGTCCTCTTTCGTACTGAAAGGAAAAGTTGCGCACTGCCAGTGCCGGGAGATTAACCTTAACAATGTTCTTTTTAAAATCGTTGGAAAAAGAACGACCACCATCTGTCTGTGCGCTGGCAGTGTAATTACCAAAAGCAATCAGAGCAATCAAAACAAGTAAAAATCTTTTCATGTGAACAAATTGATATTTCAAATTGATGCAAAAGTAGGTGCCTCGTGTCAATAATGATATACCTACTTAGTGGTATTTTTCGTCCAGCCCTAAAGAATGAAATTACAGCAACTGCAATTCAGCTGGGCGTTTTAGCATCAGCCTTAGCAATTAAACTAAAGCTTTAACTTCGCACGGATTACGGAAAGTAATACTCCACCAAAGAATACATATGGGCTTATTTGACAAACTATTCAAGAGAAACAAGGAGCAGCAGGAACAAAAAGAAGCACTGGACCAGGGGCTACAGAAAACCAAAGAGAGTTTCTTTTCGAAGGTTACCAAAGCTATAGCTGGTAAAGATAAGGTAGACGAAGAAGTACTCGATGAACTGGAGGAGGCATTGGTAGCTGCGGATGTTGGTATCGAAACTACGGTAGCCATTATCAAGAGGATCGAGGAAAGAGTTGCGCGTGACAAATATGTAGGGACCTCACAGCTAAACTCCATTCTGCAGGAGGAGATCATGGCTATGCTTACTGATGCTCCTACGAATGAGTTTGCAACATTTGATGTGCCCGCAGGAAAAAAACCTTATGTAATATTGGTTGTGGGAGTTAACGGCGTCGGCAAGACAACCACTATTGGTAAGCTGGCGCACAACTTCACGGCAAGGGGAAAAAATGTGTTGCTAGGTGCTGCTGATACTTTCCGTGCCGCGGCTGTGGATCAGCTGACTATCTGGAGCGAACGTGCTGGAGTGCCTATTGTAAAAAAAGAGATGGGCAGCGATCCCAGTTCTGTAGCGTTCGACACGGTAGCCAGTGGCATTGCACGCGAAAGCGACGTTGTGATTATTGATACTGCAGGTAGGCTACATAACAAGCACTACCTGATGGAGGAACTTTCCAAGATTCGCCGTGTTATTGGTAAAAAGATGTCTGACGCGCCCCACGAGGTGTTGCTTGTACTAGATGGCAGCACAGGGCAGAATGCCATAGAGCAGGCAAAGCAAATTACCGCAGCGACCGAAGTCACTTCATTGGCCATTACAAAGCTTGACGGCACTGCCAAGGGTGGTGTGGTGCTTGCTATTGCACACCAATTTAAAATACCTGTCAAATATATCGGAGTCGGTGAGCGAATGGAAGACCTGCAGGTGTTCAATAAAGAGGAATTTGTCGACAGTCTTTTCAGCCTATCAAGATTTGATGACTAAGGACGTAGCACTCAATGAACCCAGTCACATTCACGGAGTAGGAGTATAGAGCATCTTACAAAGCCCGAACATGAGACCTGCAATTGTTATTTTCCTGGTGGTCGTGGCGGTGGCGGCTAGTGTGCTAAAGCACCACGAGAAGTACCACGACCAGCGGACCAGTTTTGACAGGCTTAGTGAAGCTTTGTCGGGACTGCGGGAGGTGGTGTCTCCAACAGCTTCTGTCTGGGTGGTAAATAAATCTGGTTATGGTGAAGGATTTCATCAGGCACTGCACGCGTTGGTGCCTGTGCATCTGCGGCAGCTGAGGGACGGCACAGGAGATACTGTGTTGTACATATTCTAAGCAGATGATCAAGCTGCATATCCAAACGACTCCAGCGAAGTGAAGATATGGGAAACGAAGAACGAGGAGTTCGGTCTCATACTAACAGCCAAAGTAAATGGAAAGGAGTAGCCGCTACCTCATATCCCTACTGTTGATGCTGGGCCTGCTTTCAGCTGTCTACTTTTTCGGTCTAGCTCTGAGTCTGCCATTGGTGGCCGTGTTGCTGATTACTGTTGGAATAGGATTTCTGGTGTTCCGGTACCTTTTGAAGAACCTCTCCGACGTTATTCACCAGCCTCTGAGCGGCAAACTGCAGTTGGCCACCTACCTGGTATTCATAACCGGCCTCTATCTGATTGTCGACAAAGGCAGCAATCTTGCAGTGAAACATGGCGAGTGGGATGCCTGGGCTATCTGGAATCTCCATGCCAAATATCTGGCGGATGAAGAGCATTGGCAAAGGATGCTGGATGTATCGGTTTCACCACATCCGGACTATCCACTTTTTCTGCCTACCATAGTTGCATTTTTTTGGAGATTGTTGGGTGCAAACTCCTGGCTAATTCCTTTCGCCGTTACGGCATTGGTGACACTGCTGATTCCAGTTACTGTATTTCTAAGCCTCTACCGCCGCAATCTATTTGTGGCAGGTGTTCTATTACTCTGGTTTGCTACAGATGAATTCTACCTGGCTCGGGGGTTGTCGCAATATGCGGACCAGTGGCTGGCGCTGTTCTTCCTACAGGCATTTGTGACTAAGGACGCCTACAAAGCTACCGGCGAGGCCAGGTATCTAGTGTTTACGGGTGCTTTTCTTGCACTTGCAGGCTGGACGAAGAATGAAGGCTTGTTGCTGGCTTTGATATTTGCTTTGTTTTATTTCAGAGTGTTTGTTAAACCAGCGACTTTGAAGTACTTACTGGCGGGTGTCTGTGTACCTGCAATAGCCTGGTTGGTATTTAAGCTCTGGTATGCTCCTGCAACAGACCTTGTAGCACAGACCTCTGTCAGCTCACTGGAGCTGCTGAAGGACAGTGCGCGTACTGATCTTATCCGTCAATACCTGGAGCGGTATCTGAAGGAGTCGTTTTGCTACCATAAGATCGCGCTTCTGCTATATGCAATCCACTGTGTCTGGGAAAGAAAACTTCCATCGAAGGATCTGGTGATCATTGCCGTTTGCCTGGGAGGATATCTTATGGTCTATCAACTTACACCCATGGACCTGGAGTGGCATATTCATACGTCGATGAGCAGATTATTGTTCCAGCTTTCACCGGCATTCATTTATGTGGTCGGCAGGCGCTTAGCGCGTGTAAGACTTCAACTCGTCCAGGAGTAGTTGCTTAAGATCATTGATACCCTCTGTAGCTGGTTTTTCGATCGGAATGACATTGCTGTAGTAGCTAAGTGATGGGATGACTTTGTCAATTACGTATTTGTTTACCTCACGCCTTACGTAGTCTACCAGTCCGGCAGCAGGATATACAGCAAGAGATGAACCGATAAGTACAAAAAAGTCTGCGGATCCCATAACAGGAACAGCTTCGCTGATCATGGGCACTGCTTCTTCAAACCAGACAATATGTGGCCTTAGCTGTGCTTCATCCTCTGCAAGATCACCCAGTCTGATGTCGCCCTTGATGGGATATACTAGTTGTTCATTACGCTCGCTTCGCATTTTAAATATTTCTCCATGAAGATGTAGTACATGGGTCGAGCCTGCGCGCTCATGCAGATCGTCAATATTTTGGGTAACGATTTGTACGTCGAAATCTTTCTCAAGTTCTGCAAGTCCGTAGTGTGCAGCAT
>JAFAAT010000251.1 GCA_023426425.1 Bacteroidota bacterium
CTATAATGTGCAATCGCAGCTGAGTTGGCAGGGCGGAACATGTCGTTGATCAATGCAAGCAGGAAAGAGAACAGGCAGATCATCGGGTAGCTTGTCATCTGCCCCAACAGAAAGAACATGACCCCGCCTCCTGCAAGTGTGAATAGCTGAATATAATAGAAGCCGAACCGGTCTATTAGTTTGCCACCAAGAAACCCTCCGCAGACAGCACCAACGCCAAAAACAGCCATCACCCATCCTGCTTCAGAGATACTGTAGCCCAGCTTCTGAGTCATGTAGAGCGTCATGAAAGGCATGACCATGGTGCCTGCTCTATTGACCAGCATAACCACCGATAGCCACCAGGTAGAGGGTGAAAGTCCGCTATAGGCGTTTTTATATAAATTAAGAATCCGTGTCATTTGGGGGTGCAAATGTAGAACAGGATCGGCAGGATTTTGAAGAATTGTTGTTTGTGAGTTAAATGCTGGCGGTGATTTTAAGCTGGAGGCTTAAAGGGTAAACTGGTTCTGAAGTTTGCCTGGGTCGAGGTTTGAGCCGGGCAGATGCCTATTTTTTGGCCACGTAAATTACCAGCCTGACTAGACGAGTTCTCCGGCATCCGGAAATTCTTTTTCAAGATCATCCGGATGATTCAAGGCAAAAGATATAGCTAATTTCATGAATTCATTTAGCGTGATCCGTTTTTTGGAAGCCAGCAATGCAGCCTTTCTGTGAAGTTGTTCGGGGACTCTCACATTAAAACTCCCCTTGTACATTTTTTCAGGCGACTTTCCGAGTTCTTTACATGTTTCGAGGTAGTCTTCTACCGCTTCCTTAAAAGCTTTTTTCAGTTCTTTCACTGAGGTTCCTTCGAAAGTGACAAGG
The DNA here is from genome assembly GCA_023426425.1 of Bacteroidota bacterium. GTDB lineage: Bacteria > Bacteroidota > Bacteroidia > Chitinophagales > Chitinophagaceae > JAFIGV01. The sequence continues at coordinate 868 of JAFAAT010000251.1, forward strand.
TCACTTATGCCAAGGATTTTCCCGTAGAATACTTCGTCCTCCGCACTAAACTGGACAGTCGATATATAGTCTTTGTATTTAAGAACGTCACTCATTTTTCCGATATTTTACCTTCGTTTACCAGCACATCAATTACCTGCTTCAAGGCATAGCGTTTTACGATGTTAGAAGGGTGCGGCTTGTGAAGGCTTATAACCCTATTGCGTTCGTTTACAAATTTCCTTCTCGAGCCACCGGTTTTACCCGTTTTCCGTTCTGCAAAACCAAAAATTGATAGCACTTTGACTATCTCATCCCAGTTGAAGTCGCTAGGTATCGAAAGCAGTTTTTCAATTAGTTTTTCGTCCCTACCCATTTACTAAACAGGTGTAACCAGAAAACAGTTACAAAATTACTGCCTTTTTTCTTCAAGTGTCCACCATTGCTATGGCTTTTTCTCCCCTTGTTTCTACCCTTTATAGTTAGTAGATTTATATTTGAATCAAGTCCAAACCTGTCATGAAACGAAGCGTATTACTAATCTGTCTGCTATGCTGCTGTGGGAACTTTGTGTTAGCCCAAAATGAAATCACCATAGGCTATACTTCCGACACCAATTTCATTATTACGGCAAGTCTTGATGAGCTGGAGGTTGACTGGGAGCGGCAATTGGCGACGCAGGAACTGAAGTCAGAACTAAACGATTGGAAGGTAATCAAAGGGTCCGATGGTAACGAGGATTACTACCTGCTGATTGCCACAAATGACCAGGGTAGCCTCAAGATGGCTTCGCGGCTGAAGCTGGATGGCACCAAACTCATCCTGACCCAGTCAGGATCGAAAACCGAAAAAGTGCTTGTCTGCCATGGCTGTGCAGATGGTTGCGAGCCTCATATACTTGAGGGTAACCTGGTCTGCTCAAAATGTGAGGTTTCCGGGCGGTGCACTAAAGTGACGATAGTTAACTCAAAATAGTTCAGCCTAACTTTTCAGCCTGCTCCTGCGGGCAATGTACTGTACCACGTATTCATTATAGCAACGATGGTCGAGTGCTTGTGTGCAACCCAGAGAAACGACCTGTAGGTCATAATGGCGTTCCATTGAATCGATAAATCCACCAGAAGGCGCTGCAATGCCGGCGACATAATATTTCAGCTTTCCGTTTTGCTCATCTTCCAGTGCTTTCTCATACCCGAGACTGCAGGAGCTTTCTGCTATTGGCCTGGAGGCGGCCTTATTTTGATCCTGCGCAGAGGCAGTAAATGCAAAAGCTATAAAGCAAAAAGATACGAGTGGTTTCATAGACTGAACTATTGTTGTTGCATCAACAGTGATATAAATCTAAGCATTTTCTGTCATGCATCCACTTTCCTCTATCTGGTCAAGATTGACAAAGATGTGAATCGGAAATTCCTTTAATTGCAGTCAATGAACCTATACCTGATAAGCGGTCTTGGCGTCGACCGCAGGGCGTTTGCGAGACTGCAGTTTCCTGAAACAGTGAAAGCCTGCTACCTGGACTGGATCCCGCCCGCCGGTTCAGAGGAATCACTTCAAAACTATTCTTTAAGGATTGCTTCAGGTATCGATCAATCCTCGCCTTTCATGTTATGTGGACTCTCGATGGGTGGCATGGTTGCAACGGAAATTGCGAAGGTATTCCCTCCACAAAAGCTGATTCTCCTTTCCAGTACACCTATTGCTAAGGGACTTCCCAAGGCATATAGATTGTCGGGAAAATATGGATTACACAAGATGCTGCCTGCAGAACTGATCACAAAGCCCAACTTCCTGGCCCACTGGTTCCTGGGCGCAAGGAATGCCGCTGAACGCGAGCTACTCGACGGTATCTTACGTGATACCGATCCCAACTTCGTGAAATGGGCATTACATAGCATTCTTCATTGGGAAAACGAGCTAGTTCCAGCCAACCTATACAGGATTCACGGCAGTTCCGATCGGTTGATACCTTGTCCGCCTGACGCCGAAATGAAGATCAGTGGCGCTGGTCATCTTATGGTCTGGACACATGCTGAGCAGATCAGCGGAGTGTTTGAGAAACTCCTTAACTCTTGCTAGTAACCTTCGAAGTTCTGATCATTTTTTACCTTTGATTTTTCTTTTGTTGTCAACTGCCTGATCCGAACCTGTTCAAACGGTATACCAGGCACAGATCAGCGCCGAATTTTCTTTCTTCCACGAAAACAAAGCCCAGCCGCTCATAGAACCTGTGGGCGCGGGTATTGCTGGCAAGGGGATCAATAATAATTGCAGTGACTGCAGGATTGGCGAAGCAGCGGTCAATGGCAAGTTTCATTATTTGGGTGCCGTAGCCCTTGCCCAGGCAATCGGCCTCGCCGATCCAGATGTCTATCGCACGCAGGTTGGCTGGTACGTCGCCCCAGTAGTGGGTTTCTTCCTCTGCGGGATCGATGATTTGTATGAACCCGATGGGTCTTTTGTCCAGCATTGCAATGAGCTGCTCCCGCCAGTGAGGTTTGTGTTGTAGCTCTTC
>JAFAAT010000108.1 GCA_023426425.1 Bacteroidota bacterium
GGGGAGGCATTAGGGTTATTTTTGCGATGCTTTTGTGTAACTTTTGCGTAACTGTTGCTAAATGGTGAGGAGGCGTATGTTTTGATGAATTTTGGAGCTGATTGCTGCCAAAATGGCTGAGATTCACATCCTGGAAATTGCGAAATTAATCAGCTAGTTTTAAGGGGATGATCATTGCGCTATGTCTGTTTGCGTTTATGGCCGGTTTTGTGGATGCGATGGTGGGAGGTGGGGGGCTGGTTCAGTTGCCGGCTTTTTTCATTTTGCAACCGCAGCTGAGTCTGGTGCAGACATTGGCAACGAACAAGACTGCTTCATTTTTTGGGACGAGTGTGGCCGCTGTGAAGTATGTGCGGAAGGTGCCGATCAGGTGGGGGCAGCTGGGAGTTACGTTGGTGGCGGCATTTGTGGGTTCGATGGGGGGTGCGTTGCTGGTGAGCCAGGTGCGGAAGGAGCAGTTTATGCCTGTGATCATTGCGGCGTTGGTGCTGGTGCTGTTGTATACATTATTTAAGAAGGAGCTGGGGCTGCACCATACGGAAAAGCAGTTGACGCGGAGGCAGTGGGTGATGAATGCGTTATTTACGGGAGGGGTGATTGGGTTTTATGATGGGTTGATTGGTCCTGGTACGGGGAGCTTTTTGATATTTGCGTTTGTGGTGTTGTTTGGGTATAACTTTCTGCATGCTTCGGCGAATGCGAAGGTGGTGAATGTGGTGACGAATATTTCGGCGTTGCTGTTCTTCCTTTGGCAGGGCCATATAGTCTGGTCGCTGGCGATGCCGGTTGGGCTGGCGAACATGGCGGGTAATTACCTTGGCAGCCATATGGCCCTGCGGAAAGGAAGCGGGTTTATAAGGGTGTTTTTTTTAGTTGTGGGAGTGGTGTTGATATTGAAGCTGGGCTGGGATTATTCCTGGAGGTGATATCGGAGCAATCTGCGTTCGATATGACCTGGTAGATGAACGTAGGAGTAGGGGATTTGGTAGACGATACCTACGTCTTTTGCATAGCGGGTAGGTTCATTTCGGGTGGTCCAGACAGTGGCGAACTGCGGGGTGAGTGTAATGGTGCGGTTGAATGCGGAGGTGACGAAAATTCCGGCGGGCACCTGGACTGCCAAGTCTTTGTCGGTCATTTTGGTTTCGACTACTCCGATAGTGTCTTGTGCAGATGTGATAAAGGATGTGTCGAAGGCATTGTCGAAGTTGAGGTAGGAAAAGACGACCTTACCCAAGTGGTTTACGATGTAGTGAAGACTATCGCGGAGGATGGTTCGGTCTTTGGCCATGGGCGTGCTTTCTTCGACCATCAGGATGTGATATTTGTTGTTCCGGATGGTGGTGTCTTTTTCTACCCAGATGCTGTCGAGACCTAGGGGTTGTTCGGTGCCGTTGGTGTCAACCAAGGCTTTTTCATAGACCCAGTAGTTGCCGACCTGGAGAGGCAGGTAGGAGTCGTAGGTGGTAAAGTGCTCCGTGGTGTTGTCTTTTTTGCAGGAGCTGAAAACAATGAGGAAGAGAGTCGCGAAAAGAAAGGTTTTTCTTGTCATGATTAAATGGATTTATATTGTAAAACGAAAAAACTGATGATTTATTTCATTAGTGTAGACGTCTATTTACAAAGGCAAATCCATTTTGGGGTTAATCATGAGAGGCAAAAATAAAAATGTTTTAAAAAAACGACAACAGGGTACGACAAAAAATGAAAGCTGGGAATGTGGAGGGATATCTAGTGGATCTGGAGCATCCGATGAAGCCTTTGGTGGAAGAGATCAGGCGGGTGATGCTGGCGGTGCGGTAGTGGGGGAGCAGATGGGAGCGTATTTCATTTGTGATTTCATTGCTCTCCTCTATGTTTTCAGCAAATCTTTTTTTACCTTACCGCTAATTTATTGACAGTGCCATTATGAAGAAGCTTTTGATTGCTGCATTACTGCCATTATTGATTTTTGCCTGTGCGAAGGAGGAGGATATTAATCCGCCTCTGACGACTCCGACCTGCGAGGATAGTACAGATGATGGGGTGTTCAGGGAGTTTAACCTGCCTGAGACTTCGTTATTGTTGTTGCCGGATTCGCTGGAGATACCTGATACTGAGACTCCGGGGATTGTGGATACGATGTATATGACCAGCCGTGTGTTGAGGAAGAACAGTATAATATATGATCCAAAGTTTGTGTTCAGGCCTAACAGACCTATGCACGTGTCGATGTATTTATCGTATTATAAGAGCAGCAACAAGTTATACACCTGGTACCAGTTTGTGAATGATACGAGTAAGAATGTGGAGTATAATATTTACAATGCGCGGGAGTTAAATCTTGAGGATGGCTGCTACAGGATGTATTATGTGTTTGAAGACAGTGCGCGCAGACAAGTGCTTACGAAGGGTCATTACGATCTTACAGTTAAGAAGTAAGGACTTTATCACCATCAGGAGCCCCGCATTGGCGGGGCTTTTTTAATGTGCGGGTGTAGGGGGAAAGGAGGTAGGCGGAAGTTGACAGGGAGGAAATGGTGACAGCAAAAAAAAGCTCCCTGCTGTAGACAGGGAGCTGTAAACAATTGTGTGTATTGTTATTGATTTGTATTGTAGTTCTTTTCTTCGCCGCCATAAGTGCGGTTAGCATTGTTGTCTCCGTAGGAGCGGTTGCCGTAGGAGCGGTTACCACCGCCTTCACCATAGGAGCGATTGCCGCTGTTGTCGCCGTAGGAACGGTTGGGGTTATATCCGCTGCCACCGCTTTTATTGTATCCACCGCCGCCGCTTCTGTTGTAATTGCCGCCACCGCCGCCGGGACGTTTCTGGAAGCCTCTGTTTCCGCCACCGCGGTTGTTATTGCTGGTCTTGTTTCCTTTAGCTTCCTTAACGGAGATGATTCCGCCCATGAAGTAGGTGTAGTCGAGGTTATCGATGGCCTCGTAGGCGCTGAACTTCTCTTCCATTTCCACAAAACCAAAACCTTTAGGGAAGCCGGTTTGCGGGTCGATGATAAGTTTTACGGATTTGATTTCGCCAAATTCAGAGAAGAGATCTCTGAGTTGTTGCTCGTTTGTTTCGGGGCTGAGATTGCCTACATAGAGGTTCATGTTGTTGCTATTTAATACACCGGTATAGCTATGGGGCGATTCCCCGAAGCGTGCTCCGGATAGAACTTCAAGGTATGTATATAAAACGAATTGACCAAACGGCAGTAAGCGGAGGGATAAAAAACAGTTGTGTCGGCAAGGAATTTATGTTCATTTTTGCTAAAATCGACCTCATGAAGGAAAATCTAAAGGAGATCATACCTGGCAAGGGGCTGGGGACGCTCCGGTTTGGTCTCAGCAGAGATGAAGTGAAAGCAATGCTTGGCGCTCCGACAGATACGGAGCGGTATACACTTTCTGATGAAGACTGCGACACTACAGAAGCCTGGCATTATGACGAGTTGCAACTTTCCCTTTCTTTTGACGAGGAATACGATTGGAAACTTAGCAGTATTGCCGTTAGCTCTGAGGAGTATACGCTGGAGGGTCAGTCGCTGATTGGCAGGAAGAAAGGTGATATCCTGCAGGAATTTGAGAAAAGGCAGTGGGGGGAACCGGAGGAAGATGAAGAAGTAAGGGAAGATAATCCTGACAATTGTCTGATTCACATTGACAAGGGGAGTATGAGTCTTTGGTTTGAAAATGATGAGCTGACTGAACTGCAGATAGGACCTTTCTTTAAGAATGAAGAGATACTCTGGCCTGGCCAGGAAAACTAATTCACAATTTGAGATAACCCATTAGCGTACGGGCGTTGTTGATGGCGTAGCCATACCAGTCGTTGTTGAAATAGACATATACATTGTGGCCTGCGCGGGACCATTTCCTGATCTTTTTGGCATAGTCCTGAAGCATGTCGTCGGGATAGGGGGAGGCGAATAATTTCCCTGGGCCGTGGAAGCGAAGGTAGATATTGGGTGCGGTGATGTGTTCCGCATAAGGCCAACCTACTCCCTGTTGTGAAATGGTGAAAGCGATGCCATATTCTTCCATGAGGCTGATGCTTTCTTTTACCATCCAGCTTTCGTGGCGGACTTCGATGGCAAAGCGGAACCGGGAGTAGTGAGTTTTAATTAGTTCGAAGACATGCCTGACCCGCTCCGGGATGAAGCCTAGCTGGGGAGGCAGTTGCAGGAGAATGATACCAAGCATTGGCTCCATGGGTGAGAAGACCTTAAAGAATCTTTCAAAAGGTTCTTCGGGGTCTTTTAGTTTTTTCATTTGGGTGAGGAAGCGGCTGAATTTGGGTGAGAAGGTGAAGTCGGGAGGGACCTTGCTCATCCAGGCGTGGACAGTCTCCAGTGTGGGAAGGCGATAAAAGCTGCTGTTGATTTCTGTGGTGCGGAAGTCGTTGGAATAGTAGGGTAGCCATTGGCTTGCTTTGAGGGTCTTCGGGTAGTAAATCTCCCGCCAGTCTTTGTAGTGCCAGCCTGAGGTGCCTATGAATATGCTGCCGGAAGCCATAGAATTCAGGGATGAAAACATCAGGCCGACTTTGATCTGAGAGTCAGATTCAATAACTTGTTGAGGATAACCTATGCGCATGAGGACGCTTGTCTGGCTGATTATTGTTGCTTTTGGGTGCACTGCAGCGCAGGCGCAGAAGAAGAATGATACGTTTTCTGTCTTCTTCGACCTGAACGTGGCAGAGCTGAATGTGGGTGCCAGGAACACTATAGACTCACTTTTTTATGTAGAAAAGCTGAAGAATGGCGTGGGTATATCGATAATCGGATACGCTGATTACCTGGCTACGGATGAGTATAATCTGGAGCTTTCGAGGAACAGGGCGGAGCATGTGCGGGACTATCTGGTGCAGTCAGGAATCCGGGCAAACCTGATCAAACTGCTATTGGGCAAGGGGGAGGTAAGACGCCGGGATACCCTACGGAGCGAGAGAGGTGTTGCTGAGGACAGGAGGGTAGATATTGTGATGGAGTATGTGAAGCCCAGACAGGATGTGGTGAGAACGGATATGTCCATAACCGTTAAGCAATCGGGCGATACGGATATTGTCATGCGGCCGAGTGAGAAGCTGATCATACCACCGTCGAGTGATGATCCCGGTTTTGATATTGATCAGGTGCCCGCAGGGAAGACGTTTATTCTTAAGAATATATATTTTCCGATGGGGAGGCATTTTCCGCGGGAGACCTCGTATGATGAGCTGAACATGCTGCTGCAAGCAATGAAAGAAAATCCAAGGCTGGCTATACAGGTGGAGGGTCATGTCTGCTGCATTACCAATGACATTCCTGATGCGCTGGATCTTGATTCAAGGTCGCTGGACCTTTCGGTTAACAGAGCGCGGTTTATTTATGAGTGGCTTAAGGCGCGGGGTATTGCTTCGCACAGGTTGAAGTATATAGGATTTGGCAAAAGCCGACCAATATTTCCCAATGAACAGACACAGGAGGAGGCAGCGACCAACCGGAGGGTAGAGATCAGGATAATGAGCAGGTAGAAGACAAGCTACAGAGCGTCTCCAGAGCACCTCCAGAACACTTAATCCGGAGGTGAGTTTATTTACAAGCCGTGTACAGTCCTTACATTTAAGGGGTCAAAGCCCTTCGATACCCACTCTTCACCTACCCCACCTGGCTGTCCTCAAAATGACTACCGGAATTCGCACCGCGGAACGAATTCATGATGCAAAGATGGGGGTGAGGAAGGAGCACTTCGTGTTACACACGTTACACCGTAGGGTTCAAAGCCGCTCCAGGAGCGGGAAGAATTCCTGAAGAAAGTGTTTTTGACGCTAAAAAACACAGCAAAACGGGTGATTTTGGAGTGGAGGAATAAAACCGGAGGAAAATTGGGTGTTGGTTACCGCTATTAAGCACTATTACACTACTGTTACACCGCTTTCACACTACTTTCTTAGGTTAAGTGGTGCTAGCAAAGCGTCGGGAAAAGTCATGACTAAGGCGCGGTATATTAGCATGAGCCGGGGGTAGTAGGATGGCGACCCCGTCGGGAGTCGCCATCATTGAAGGGAAAGGGACTATTATCTCAGCTTCCACCTCAGTCCTGCGTATATGTTAGTACCCATTACAGGTCCCCAGATCATTGATGCATCGAAGCCTTGAGCGTAGGGGTTGTCTGCTCCCATGACAGGCTCGTGCATCATGTAGTTGGTAAGGTTTTCGCCGCCTACATACACTTCGAAGTTTTCATTGTTCCAGCTCTTGCTGATCTGTGCATTCATCAGCGTGAAGTCGGGTGAACGGGACTCTCCGCTGCTGTGGTGTGCATGCAGTGCGGGTAGGCGCTTGGAGCTTATCCATTGAATGGTATAATCAAATTTCCAGTTGTTCTTCGTTTCATAGCCAACATTGGCGAAGGCTCTGTGAGTGGCAATGAGTGGTTTTTCCTTTAGCTCCTGGCCATAGGTGGTGCGTACATCGTACCAACGATAGGCAAGGCGAAGGTCGAGCTTGCGGATGATCTCATAGTCTAACTGAGCCTGGAAGCTGTTGGCAAACGAGCTGCCATCCAGGTTGTAGAAGCGGACGGTATGCGCGTCTTCCACATCGACCACTACCTGGCTTTCGAAGTCGGTGTAGTAGTAGTCCATACTAAACGAGCCATCACGATAGTTGAGCATAAATTTCTGGGTAAGGTTCAGGCCAGTATTCCAGGCTACCTCCGGCTCCAGTCCATAGGCTTTGCCTGCTTCGCCTTTAAGTATTTGAAAGCTTCTGTTGCTAGCGAGGTAACCGGTGTTCTCAGCGAAGATATTTGCTGTGCGTTGCGCCCTGCCTACAGAACCTCTGATTGCAGTATTCCTGAAAGGTGCATAGCGAACGTGCAGGCGCGGGGTCATAAAGGCACCGAACAGGTTGTGATGGTCTGCGCGGATACCTGCCACCATGTTCAACTTTTCTGAGTGTGTATAGCTATACTCTGCAAAAGCGCCGGGTACTATTTCCTTTCGGTTGTAAGGGTTGTTGCCGAAGGTTTCATTGTACTCGTCTATGGTTGTGCTCAATCCCAGTTTTAGTACGTGATTGGTATTGCCGAGGATGGTCTGGTAGATCAGGTTGGAATAGAATGTTTTCTGTAGTGCGTCATAGTTCCGGCTGCCATAGCGGGCATTCTGGTCATGATAGATCCCTGCCAGCTGTAGTCCGACAGAGGTGCCGGGCTTATTGGCAAACACATGCCCGATCTTGGCCCAGCCTTCCATCCTTCGGATATTCATTTCAAAGCCCCAGGGCTTGCCTGGCCCTTGCTCCGCACCGGCATTATAGTCCATTTGTCCGCCCAGGTTATCTACATAGATGCCTTTGACGCCGCCCTGGATTTCCCAGCCTGTAGGACCGAACCAGAACCATCTGTTAGCCACCACAAACTGTTTGTCTACAGGCTGGTCCATAAAGCCATCGTTGTTCTGGTCGAGCTTCAGCCACTGTGATTTTCCATGGAGGAAAAGGTTTGATGAGAGGTTTTCATTGAACACCCTGCGGTGGATAATATTTCCCTCAGTGCGCGCCTGGGTACTCTGGTAAAGGTTGAAATGCCATTTCTCTTCTTCCTCTTCAAACGGTTTACGCCATTCTACATTGATCTGGCCGGCTACGCTTTCATAGCCATTCACCACACTGCCTGTGCCTTTGCTCAGCTGCATGCCTTCTATCCAGGTGCCGGGCGTGAACGTCAGACCGGTGATAGAGGCAAGGCCTCGTGAGTCAGGAATATTTTCCCGTGTGATCATTGTGTATGGACCTGCGAGCCCCAGCATCTGGATCTGCTTGTAGCCTGAGATGGCATCAGTAAACGCCACATCCACAGAGGGAGTGGTCTCAAAGCTTTCGCTCAGGTTGCAACATGCAGCCTTCAGTAGTTCCCGCGCACCGATGCGTTCTGTTTTTATCGGGTCGAGCATGCTGATGGTGGTGCTCTTCTGCCGGCTCACAATCTCCACCTCGTTCAGCGTCTTTGGTTGTTGCAGGACAATTTCAATTCGTCCTGATCCAGGTTTAAGCGCAATTGTATCCGAGGTGTAGCCAATATAGGAAGCTACCAGCGTGTGAAGTGAGTCCGGTACCTGAAGGGAGAACTTGCCTTCAGCATCTGCCTGTGTGCCCACTTCATGACCCGGTGTCTCGATGGTTACGCCCGGTAGAGGTATCAACTTGCCGGCGGTAGTTTTTTCAGTCACGGAGCCCTCGATCAGGCGTAGCTCCTGAGCCTGAGAGGCAAAGGCAAGGGGAAGCAATCCGCCCAGCAGCAGCGATTTTAATTTTCGTCTCATGCAGGAGCGGATTAATCGTTACAGCTATTAGTTTTGTACTGACAGCATCCGGGCAGCTTGTTGTAGACGACTTCCGTAGTTGCTACCTTCTCCGAAGAATGGCCTGCGTCAGCAACGCTTTTCAACACTTCATCTGAGGAAGTCTTGGAAGGGCGGTAGGTAACGATCAGCTGTTTGGTGTCTTTGTTCCATTCAGCTCTTTTGACACCTTTTACGTAGGCTGCGTTCTCAATGCGTTTTTTACACATGCTGCAGTTTCCGTCTACTTTGAAAGTGTCGGTTTGGATATCCTTGCTATTCTGCGCAAAGGCGGTTAAGGATGAAAATACGATTGTGAGAAATACTATGAAATGCTTCATTTGTTTATTTATTACGGTTTAGAAATATAGACAGCGTGCTGACAGAAGTCAGTTGAAAACAGCTGGCTAACCGTAATAAGTGAAGCAGGAGTGGAGTTTGTAAAGGGGTATGTCTTCCCAAAGTCCAGGCGGAGCGTTGGATCTGCTTTCCCTGCATAAGGGCAGACTGGTAAAGCGGATTTCCTGCTGATGGGCATAGTGGGGTAAAATGGCCAGATCAGTAAAGGAAAGCGGAGCTTTTATCTTTACCTGGTCTGTGTGCTGCTGGTCCTGTGAAATTTTGGAGACTACTACTTTATTCTCACAACAGCTATCACTCTGGTCTTCTTCATCGCTGCAATCACCACCCTCACAACCAGCGCCTTTCAGGTAGACATTCCAAGATTCAAGGTTGTCGCCACAATAATGTGCGTGTACCATGACCCCTGATACTGCCAGCAGGTAAAGGATCAACACAGGTATGACGAGCAGCTTCTTCATGAGAATGTACGGCAAAAATACGAGTATTCGTCTTAACAGTTCGTTATATGATAACAGGAACCTTTTACATTATTTTGTTCAAGGGACCCGTTGAGACGTAGCACGCTACGTCAGACGCTACCATGAACTCAATTGAACAAGCTAAAACATAGATTTGTACCATGTTACAACTTTTTCCTCCCGGAGCCACCAGGGAATATCGTCATACAGTGACTGATGCTGATACCGCGGTATTCGAAAGCGGCCAGGTTCATGCGGTGTATTCCACATTTGCGCTGGCAAGGGATGCAGAATGGAGCGGACGTCTCTTTGTACTGGAAATGAAGGAGGATGGTGAAGAAGGTATTGGTACAGGCATCCACATCAGGCACCTTGCACCAGCACTGGTTGGGGAGGAGGTGGTCTTTATTGCCACACTCGCTTCCGTCGAAAAGAATGAGGTGATGACAGATTTTAAGGCTATGGTCGGAAGCCGAGTTGTCGCTACGGGTACGCAATGGCAAAAAATAGTCAGAAAGGACAAGCTCGACCGTCTGTTTGAAAGTCTTCGTGCAGGTTCCTGAACGTGAGCGGATATGCTGCCATTCGTCCATCTCCCGGGTTGAGGTTTGTCCTTCAGCTTGCAGCTTTTATCGCTGCTTTCTGAATCTATCGTAAAACTCCCGCTCCAGATTCTCGCGATGGTCAGGATGGGCAATGCTGATGAGCTTTTTAGCCCTTTGCTCCAGGTTTTGGCCATAAAGGTTTACCACACCATACTCGGTAACCACATAGTGCACGTGCCCCCTGGTAGTCACTACACCCGCGCCTGGTTTCAATGAGGCCACAATCCTCGACATGCCCTTGCTGGTGACAGAGGGTAGGGCAATAATTGGTTTGCCACCTTCCGAAAGTGAGGCTCCGCGCATAAAGTCCATCTGTCCTCCTATGCCTGAGTACTGGTAGGTGCCAATCGAGTCTGCACATACCTGACCCGTTATGTCTACTTCCAATGCGCTGTTTATCGCCACTACCTTTGGATTCTGCCGGATGATGGATGTGTCATTCACAAATGCCACATCCATAAATGTGACATTAGGATTGTCGTCAACAAAATCGTAAACCTTCCTCGTACCCACAGTAAACGTAGTTGCCAGCTTACCTCTCCTGATCTTTTTATGCTCATTGGTAATAATTCCTTTTTCCACCAGTGGAACAACCCCATCGGAAAACATCTCTGTATGGACTCCCAGGCCTTTGTGGTTGTGCAGTGATTGCAACACGGCATCAGGAATGGCACCTATACCCATTTGAAGGGTGGCGCCGTCTTCTATGAGTTCAGCTACAAACTTTCCGATCCTGGAGGCTGTAGCGTCAATCTTCGCTCCATAGTTCACTTCCGGCAAGGGAGATTCCTCCCATACCAACGCTGCAAACTTTGAGACATGAACCTGACCGTCACCATGGGTGCGGGGCATTAATGGATTTACCTGGGCGATCAGTCTTTTAGCGGTCCTTGCTGCACTTAACGCAGCGTCAATAGAGGTTCCCAACGTGCAATAGCCATGTTTGTCTGGTGGCGAGACCTGGAGCAGAGCTACGTCCAATGGTAAAATGCCCTGTGAAAACAGCCTCGGGATTTCACTCAGAAACACAGGTACATAGCCACCAGCTGCAGAATTTGCCCAGTCGCGTACATTGGCAGATACAAACAGCGAGTTCAGATAAAAGCTTTTCTGCACTTCAGGTGAGTTCCAGTCCATATCACCCAGTGTGCTGATGGCAACCAATTCTACGTCAGTGATAGTTCCTGCTCTTCTGAACAATGCTTCTACCAGTGGCTTGGGAGTGGCGGCGCTTCCATGAATAAACACCCGGTTGCCACTACTGACTAATTCAACTGCTTCATCTGCGGAAATGTACTTTGTCTCCATTGACTTATTAATTTTTTGCTTTCGATTTCCTGAGGTCTCTTATAAACTCTTCCAGGTGTTCCAGCTCCACATGGTCCATAATGACAATTTTATACCAACCTGGTTTTCCGGTGTGGCTGTCGGGGACAAGTCCGTACTTCAAAGCTATGGATTCTTCAATGTCAGTGGCTCGCAACGTAATGATGTTCATGTTCTCCCGGTTGTAATATCTCACTCCGAGCCTGTCGAGGCGCTCACAACACCATCTCGTACGATAGATCAGCTTGTTGATCTTCTCCAGCCAGCCATAGGGTCCATAAGTGAATAATATCATCCACACAGCAATGGCATTCGCACCGGAGCGGCTACCACTCAGCGTAATGTCCATTCCCTGAACATACTGTGCCTCTTTTGTAAAGACATATTGCATCAATCCTTTTCTTACCAGGAAAATGCCTGTGCCATAGGGCGCCTGGAGCATTTTGTGTGCATCCAGTGCCACGGAAGATACATGCTGGTTAGCAAAGTCTGCCTTACTGGTCTTGTCTTCAGGTCTGATGATGAACCCTCCAAAGGCGCCATCGACGTGAATTTTAAATGGCAAACCCAGCCTGATCATGACTTCGGCATACGCGTCCGGATCATCTACACTTCCAAACATGGTGGTGCCTTTGTTGACGATGATGATAAAGTACCTGACACCAGATGCTACAGCGTCAGTGATTTTTTCTTCCAAGGCACCGGTGTCAATTGCTCTTGTAGTAAAGTCGACAGGGATCTTATAACACCTGAGGTTAAGCAGGTTGGCAGCTTTTTCAATTGAATAGTGTGTGTCACTACTGCCAATCAGGGCAATCTGTTCATGTGTAGCACCGTGTTCCTGTATATAGAAGTTGCGATAGATCCATGCGGCCTGGATGTTAGCTTCTGTTCCTCCAGACGCTACATAGCCATCGCAGGAATAAGGTGTTGCTTTCAGCAAGTCCACACTCAGCAGTTCTATCACGTGTTTTTCGAGCTCCTGCGTTCCTCTGAAAAACTGTTCAGAGTCTCCCAGAGTATGGCAGCCTATGTGGTTGGGGTTTTGGACATAGGTCCTTAAAAGCGGCGCATCTTTAAGAAAAGAAGCATGTTCATAGAAAACATTGGGGTCCAGTTTAGAGGCGGGTATGCCCAGGCTTATACGTGCTGTGTAATCTATATTGCCCTGCAAAGCCTGGGTTATTAGTTTGTCCTGCTCCTGAAGGGAGATTTTTTTCCAGTATTTCATTGTATAAAAGTGATTGCAAAACTAATGTGCCCACCATATTGCACTAATGATAAACGTCAGTGCAATCGTCGTTTTTATGTTGATTCTTCCTTCAGGCAATGACAGAAGTCATTCTGAAAATCTGTTTCAATAGCGGGATTTTTCGAACTCCTGAAGTGAATATATGAGCAATATCATTTTATTCAGGTATGCACCGATATAGCTTTATCTAACTAAACTTACAAAATATGAAACAGCATGTTCTGGAAATGATCGCCTTTGCCACATTCACCATGTTTTCCGTTAGCTGTGCTGATAGCACACCAGACAGCACCCCCTCAGTATCTGAACCCACCACCGCCCTAACCGGACAATCCGGTGTGCAGGATGATGTATCACAGAAGAATGTTGTGCAGGTAGCAGTAGCCAGCAAAGATCATTCTACTCTGGTGAAGGCAGTTCAACAGGCTGAACTGGTTGATGCGCTGAGCAATGCGGGACCCTTTACTGTTTTTGCTCCGGTGAATGAAGCTTTTGATAAGCTACCCGGTGGTACAATGGAAGACCTTATGAAGCCTGAAAATAAGGACAAGCTGGCCGACATACTTCAGTATCACGTGTCGGTGGGTGTGTTTAGGGAAGAAATGCTACAGGATGGACAGAAGATTGGTCAGGTGAATGGCAGCAACATTACCGTCACGAAGAACGGTGCCGACCTGTTTATCAATAATTCAGCAAAGGTTATTGCCTCTGTCGTCGCTTCAAATGGTATTGTGTACGTAATTGATGGAGTCCTGTTGCCTGAATAAAAATATCTAACCTGTTTTAAACACGAAAGCTCCCCGGGAGCTTTCGTGTTTTACAGGAACGACTGAGGCTGATACAGATTAGCTGTCCGTTTAAGTTTGTTCTGATCAATAATTCTGATTTTCTTTCCTACGAACCCAATAATTTCCTCGCTCTTAAAGTCCGAAAGCAATCTAATAGTCGTCTCCGTGGCAGTACCTACCAGGTCTGCGATTTCTTCCCTTGTCAGTAACACATTGATTGTATCGCTGTTTTCTTCAAACCCGTACGTCTCTTTGAGAAACAATAAGCCACGTGCCAGTCTTTCACGTACCGGTCTTTGTGCAAGCTCTGTTAGATGGTTTTCAGCTTGTTTCAGATCATTAGTCAAAAGCTGAATGATGCCCATTGCCAGCTTCATATTGGAGCTGAGAACTTCAAAAAATACATCCTTTGGTATGAAAACAAGGTTGCTGTCTTCTATAGCCACCGCACTAGCGTTATACTTTTCGTGACAAAATAGCGCACGATACCCGAGAAGGTCTCCAGCTTTGGCCATTCTAAGGATTTGCATCTTCCCGTCGTCCCCGCTGTGTTCGACTTTCACTTTGCCTTTATCAATCCCGTAAATGCCGAGAGGATAGCTTCCTTCATTGAACACTGGTTGTCCCTTCGGGAAGAACAGGCAGTCTTTTCTTTGATTAAATAGTTCCATCTGTTGGTCTGAAAGACAGGAGAATAAGGATTGGTGGGTAAGGTCGCAATCTCCGAAGACCCGGTATGGCGCGTGTTTATGTTTCATAAACGCTGTTTCTTATAAACGCAAAATTACCTGCATCGTGGCTGCGCACTACGTTAACCCTCCTGACACTAGTCAGCTTGATCCATGACATCGGTCATATTTCAAAGCATGTTCCTGCTGTTTCTTTGGCTTCCAATGATCTCATTTGAGAAGTGTACTTACCATATTGTCTGTTGTGTTCCTCTGCTATTCGCTGATTGTTTACAAATACAGTGATCCCAGGCAGGGTAGCCTTCGGCCTGGTGAACAAGTGCTCGCAGGCTGGGACACCTGGCAGCAGAAGAATTGTCAGAGTTGTCACCAGATATACGGCCTGGGTGGTTATGCCGGTCCGGATCTCACTAATACAGTCCGTCAGCGTTCGCCGGAGTATTTAAAGGCGATAATCAAATCCGGAACAGCAGCCATGCCGGACTTCAGGTTAAGCCCAAAACAGGTTGATGAACTTGTTGCTTTTCTTGATTGGGTTGATAAAACGGGTGCTTCAAAAGTGCCAGATTCTCTGGTACACTGGACAGGTAGCTATAGACAATGAATATGAGCAAAAGCCTGAAGATATTAACTGGTTTCAGTCTGCTCTTGCTGGCAGCAGCTCTCTTCTTTGGAATGATCAGTGGCTTTGCATTTCTATATCCGGGCAGCTTTAATGAATACCTCCCTTTTTACCAGCTACGTCCCATGCACGTTTCTGCTGCGTTATTCTGGATTATCTCCGGGGCAACAACAGGTATTCTTTTTTACAAGCAGCAGGTATTCGGAGCAAAGGAAAACTTTTTGGACAGAACCTTTGTTCTCCTCTGGCTGAGCTCCATTATTGCTGTGTTTGTGTTTTATGCCTTCAAACAATTCGGAGGAAGGGAATACTGGGAGTTTCCTCCTTTTTTAGGTATTCCGATTTTGCTTGCATGGTTTTGCCTGATAGGCTCCTACTTTAAGGCGTGGAGACGGAGACCTGCGCCCACTCCTTTGTATATCTGGATGTGGAGTACCGGAATTATCTTCTTTCTGATCACCTTTCTAGAGCAAAACCTCTATCAGATACCGTGGTTCAGGGAGTCTTTTCTTCGGGAGCTGACTGTCCAATGGAAGTCTAATGGAGCTATGGTCGGTGCCTGGAATCAAATGATCTATGGCACTTCGTTGTTTATAGCTGTGAAGTTGTCAGGAGACACAAAAGCTGGGAATAGCAACAAAGCCTTTTTCTTTTACTTCCTGGGGCTTACTAACCTTATGTTCAATTGGGGTCATCATATTTATAATCTTCCAACCAGCTCATGGATACGCCATATTTCTTATGCCATCAGTATGACTGAATGGATACTGTTCATCAGCATACTCCGCGACTTCAGGAAGAAAACTTCGCAACAAAGGCACAGCGGGCGAATTAGCTATAGATTTCTGATAGTTGCGGAGTACTGGGTTTTTGCGAATCTCTGCCTGGCCCTGATGATGAGTATTCCAGCAATAAACCGTTATACACACGGCACGCATATCACTGTAGCTCATGCCATGGGGGCAACAATAGGAATCAATTCAATGATACTGCTTGCTTCCCTGGCAACAATGCTGAAGGTTGACAGGCTTGCTTTAAGGCGCAGACAGAATATCAGGTTCGCCTTCAGGATTTTTCAGTTTGCATTTGTTGTCTTCTGGCTAGCACTGATTGTTGCTGGTGTTCTTAAAGGATACAGGGAAGTAGCGCTGGGGATTGCCGATTTCCAGATCGTCATGAAACCCATTTGGCCGGTATTGCTGGTTTTTGTCCTTGCAGGAGTGGTCATGTTTGTCAGTATGGTCTCCATTGTCTTTCAGTTTATCTCAGCACTGCGACTGCCTCCTTTGTCTGCTACAGCAGGCCTACCTGTCGCCACCACAACTCAGATACCAGCGAGTGCAGAAAAGCCAAAACAACTTATATGAGAAATCAGATGCTCTATTTTTTCGTATTGATACTAACTCTTTCCTCCTGCCAGAAGAAGGATCAGCTGGCATCATCCGGAACTTTAAGCCTGAGTATTCTTCATCACGTAGATGGAAAATCACTGAGTTTTGATTCTGTTTTGTTCCTAAATGCTTCAGGAGAGCTCTATAGTGTTACAAGGTTGGAATATTATCTAAGCAGCTTCCGGCTCTACCACAAGGGTGAAGTCGAATATAGCGCGGACAGCGTTTATTATATCAATGCCCGGGACAGCGCCCTAACAATCGTACTGTCACAGGTGCCCGTCGGACATTATGATTCCATGAGCTTCTTCATTGGCCTTAGTCCGGCATTAAACATGCATGGACAACTGCACCCGACGCCTGCTAACGTAGCTATGCAATGGCCGGAAGTAATGGGTGGTGGTTATCATTTTCTGAAGTTTGAAGGCCATTGGGTAGATGGTGTTGCGCAGTCTGGTTTTGCTATCCACGTGGGTACCGATCCTTTTTTGATCTATGCCGGTTGTAATAGTGATATGACTATTGCAGATGGCAAGACAACAGCCTCGCTGCGAATGAATGTGAATGAATGGCTGCGGAATCCTCATCAGTTTAGTTTCAAAACAGATGGAGTATATACTATGGATAGTGGCCCACTTATGGACAAGATCAGGAAGAATGGGGGCGATGTTTTCACTTTAAACTAATGTTTATGCGCACAGTGCTGTTCGTCGTGACAATGCTTTCTTTATCTGTCTTTTCCTGCAAAAGTGATCAGGCAAACAAGGATGACAACCCAGAGCCCGAGCCGCCAGTGGATACGTCCATTGTCCTGACGCCCTATGAGATTATTCCTCCTGCCCACTTTCCGGAAATGGCCATTCCAGCAGATAATCAACCGTACGTGGAGCGTATAAAGCTCGGTAGAATGCTTTACTATGATCCTGTGTTGTCCAACGATGGCAGGGCCTGTGCCAGTTGCCACCACCAGTCTAAAGGGTTTACAATAGATGGGATGGTTGGAGGCATGCCTGTCCTGCCTCACGTGAATCTTGGCTGGTCAAATAAGTTTATGTGGAATGGTTCTGAGCAGGGTACGCTGGAGGACGTGATGCATTTTGAGGTAGCAAGTTTCTTTGGTACCGACCTTAATAAAATTAACCAGGATACTGCCTATAGAAGATTGTTCAGAAAACACTTCGGTGTCAACTACATAACGTACAAGGAGCTTTCCTATGCGTTGGCACAATTTGTACGAACTATGATCTCCAGGGATTCGAAGTACGACAGGTACATTTCGGGACAGGCGCAACTGGAGTATAATGAAATGAAAGGTCGAAATATCTTCTTTTCTGAAAAAGGCGATTGTTTTCACTGTCATATCAACCCTGTGATGACTGATAATGACTTACACAACACGGGCCTTGACAGCATTTATTCCAAAGAAATAGACAAGGGGTACTTCAATGTTACAGGGAAGATTTCAGATCTGGGAAAATTCAGGACACCAAACCTTCGCAACGTAGCCTTGAGAAAGAACTTCATGCACGACGGACGATTTAAAAGCCTCGAAGAAGTGGTGGAATTTTATAACAGTGGGGTCCGCCGGGTCGACAACCTCGATCCTATCATGACCAAGCCAGGCAAGGAGAAAGGTTTGAACCTTACCCCAGAGGAAAAATTCCAGTTGGTATCGTTCCTGAAAACACTAACTGATGAACAATTCCTGAATGATTCAACTTTAACAAAACTGGATTAAGGACAAAAATGTCCGTAATGGTATTTTGTATAACTTTGTAGCAATGAAAGAGCCCAAACCAATCAAAAGAAGTAAGGAGCTGATGCAACTGTCGCGGGATCATCACCTGGGACTTTTGCTATGCTGGAAGATCAGGACTGGCCTTTCAAACAATATTGATGAGGAACGGATAAAAGCCTACGTAGTGGCGGCGTATGCTCAGGAACTAAAAGAGCATTTTTATCAGGAGGAACAGCTGCTTTTCAATCCTATGCCTGAGGATGACCTGATGGTTTGTAAAGCTATCGAGCAGCACAGTGCGATTCGTGATCTTGAGCAACAGATTAGTGTAGCACAACAGCCCGCTAAAGAACTGTTAACTCAATTTGCAGACTTACTGGAACAGCATATAAGATATGAAGAGCGGGAGCTTTTCCCATACCTGGAGGCGGCATTGGATGCAGAAACTTTATCAATAGCTGGCGCAGCAGTTGATAAGTATCATGAAACCGCTGAGCCATTGAATTGGTCAGATGAATTTTGGATAAGGAAAAGGTAATTATGTTTTCAAAAGCTTGTGAATATGCGATAAGAGCTGCAGTCTATATAGCTGCAGAAACAGACGAAACTAAGAAAGTAGGTATCCAGGACATTTGCATACAAATAGAGGCTCCACAACATTTTACTGCCAAAATTCTTCAGATACTTACCCGAAAGCAGATCGTAAGCTCACAAAAGGGAGTGAACGGCGGATTTTACTTAAACAAAATACAGAAAAACACACCCATACGAGAGATAGTTGTAGCAGTAGACGGTGCCAAAGTATTTACAGGGTGCGGACTTGGGTTGAAGCAATGTTCAGAAGAAAAGCCCTGTCCCATTCACAACCAGTTTAAAGAATTGAGATCCAGGCTAAATAAGATGATGGAGCAAACCACTATAGAAATGCTGGGCAGGCGACTGAAGAATGGCGAGTCGGTACTGGTACAATAATTATCGGTTAAATAAAAAAATTTACTCTAATAAAAGACAAAAACGTCCGTAATAGAGATTCTTATGAAGCAGTTGGAAAGATGGGTTGGTATTTCCCTGGTTAACCTGGCGATTGTGGCTTTACTTGGCATGACGCTACGTGCAAAGCTTATTTTCTCAATACCATTTGTGAACTTCAAGAACACACTTCATGCTCACTCACATTTTGCTTTTGGGGGCTGGATAACTCTGGCACTGCTTGCACTCATCACTTATCAATTTCTTCCGCGACGGGAATCTGACAAACCGGTTTATAAATGGTTGCTGGGTGGCATATTGTTCAATGCAGTAGGCATGCTGGTCAGCTTTCCTTTCCAGGGGTATGCATTTTTCTCCATTCTTTTCTCAACACTATTCATCTTTGTTACCTATGCTTTTAGCTGGGTCTTCATCCGAGACCTGCGGACATCAAAAGTGACAAGAAGTGTCAGGGTGCTGGTTATTTCAGCTATGATAAGTATGGTGCTCTCTTCTGTCGGTGCATTTACTCTTGCTTATTTACTCGCCACGGAGTCTACCAATGTATTTCTCTATAAGGATGCGATTTACACTTATCTGCATTTACAATACAGTGGATTCTTCACCTTAACGGTGTTTGCATTGCTTTTCCACCAGTTGAAAATTGACCACAGATCTATCTGGCGATTCTCCGTGGTCCTGGTAATGTCTGTGATTCCTGCTTTGTTTATGTCCTACCTGTGGCACAATCCGAACCTGGGCTTTCGTATAGTTGCCTTTTTAGGAAGCGCCCTAACAGTAGCGGCTCTCCTGTTGTTCTTTGGAACTTTAAAGATCTTACGGCCAAGCATTCCAACTCTTAAGCCAATTGTGCGAAGAGTTGGAATGATAGCACTGATAGCATTTGTCTTCAAAATGGTATTTCAGGCCCTGACTATTGTGCCTTCATTAGGTACGCTGGTATTTGCAAATCGCCCGGTAATCATCGGTTTTCTGCATCTGGTGTTGCTGGCATTCATTTCACTTTATCTGCTTGCGCATTTTATTCAATCCGGATTACTGTCCGTAAACCGGTTGAGCAGTTTTGCTATCTGGCTATTCATCACCGGCGTGCTAATCAATGAAATTGTACTCTTTACTCAGGGTCTTGGATTTATGTTGATGATGACGAACACGATTACCCAGTGGCTGTTGTTAGTTGCGGCAGTTGCTTTGTTTGTCGGTGCCTTGCTGATAGCCTATAGTAAACTCACGCTGAACCGGCCATTCCAATTTAATTATTCACACACAAGATTATCAAATAACTATTCACAATCTTAAATCAACTGAAAAATGAACAACGTAACAATCGACGTGACGGCTCTGGAACCCAGAATGAAGCACCCAACTATCTTTGATGCCTTCGACTCAATAGGTGCAGGTGGCACTGTCTTAATCCACAATGATCACGATCCTAAGCCACTATATTATCAGCTACTGGGTGAGAGAGGAAATTGCTTTTCCTGGACCTATCTGGCTAATGGTCCGGAAGTTTGGGAAGTGGAAATCAGGAAGAATGGCGCAAATGGAGAGACAGTAGGGGAGATAGCGGCAAAGGATATGCGTAAGGCTGAGTTGCTGAAGAAACTGGGTATTGACTTCTGCTGTGGTGGAAAGAAATCCCTGGAAGATGCCTGTGCTGAAAAGGGACTAGATGTGAACAAGGTGAAGGCTGAATTGGAGCAATCGGAGAAAATGCCTGCCACTGGTCCACAACTTGACTTCAACACATTTTCTGCATCTTTTCTTGCAGACTATATTCAGAACGTGCACCACGGCTATGTGAACAAGAATGCACCGATGATTGAGGATCTGGCGCAAAAGGTAGCTGCGCATCATGGGCAGCACGTACCCTTATTGGTTGCTGTGTATAGAAAGGTCAATGAGCTTTGTTCGGAATTGCTCACACACATGAAGAAGGAAGAACAGGTGCTGTTTCCAACTATCAAGCTGCTGGAGAGTGGTGGCATGGTGAAGATTGGATTTGATTCTATTAATGATCCGATTTTCGTAATGGAAAGAGACCATGACATAGCGGGCGAACTGATGCGCGATATCCGTCAGCTTACGCATGACTTCCAGGTGCCTGAAGGTGCCTGCAACAGCATTAGAATGCTGTATTTTAAGCTGGAAGAGTTTGAGTCTGATTTGCTGCAGCATATCCACCTTGAGAATAATATCCTTTTTCCGAAGGCTGCTGCGCTGGAACAGAAGAATTAGTCACACTGAAAGGCGCAGCAATTGCGCCTTTCTAATTTCCTTGTCATGACCATTATTAATTCCCGTACAAAGATATCCGCACTTATTAAAGCCAATCCTGGTGCCATAGAGGCGCTTGCGAGTATCAACAGTCATTTCCATAAGCTTCGTAGCCCTTTTCTAAGAAAGATTCTTGCAGCCAGAGTAACCATAGCTGAGGCTGCAAAAATGGGAGGTGTCACAATTGCTGCTTTTTATGAAAGGCTGATACCGTTGGGATTTCAGGTTCAGGGCGACGAACAGGAAGTCGCGGAACGCGCCGTATCTATTGAAGGAGACCATCTTCAGGCATTTGACCGGCAACTGGATGTTACGGAAGACCTAAACCAGGGTAAAGACCCGTTCAGGGTGATTATGAAAGAGGTGAATGAACTAAGGCAGGGTGAAGTGCTTCAACTGGTCAGTCCGTTTGAACCTGTGCCGCTGATAAGAGTGCTTACAGAAAGAGGACTTGAAGCAAAGTCGTTTTCGAAGTCCGCAGATGAATGGTTTACCTACATCAGGATGAATGGCGCAATTGAAGACGGCAAACCTGCTGCTCCTGGGAGCGGGGATTTTGAAGCGGTGCTTTCGAGATTTGAAGGTAAGGCTCAGACTGTGGATGTAAGGCAGCTACCTATGCCTCAGCCAATGATGACTATTTTGAGCAGGCTTGAGGAGCTGCGTGAGGGGGAAGCATTATTTGTGCATCATAAAAAGGTGCCCATGTTTCTTCTTCCACAACTGACAGAAAAAGGATGGGCTTATACCTATCGCAGTGCTGGGGAGGGAGTGGAAATGATAATCTACAGAGAAGTAGCCGAATGAAACCAGCGGAGGAACATATACCCCCCAGGATAACCATACTTCCTTACTATGTCGCGGGAGGGTTTAGCTTCCTGCTGGTTTCCCTGATGTGTGTTTCCTCAAGTGAGTCGTTGCTTGGTCACTACTTCACACCCAGACTGCTTGCCATCACTCATTTGGCTGTACTTGGCTGGGCCACCATGGTTATCTTCGGGGCGAGCAACCAGCTTGCGCCTGTGATTGCTGAAAGGAGATTGTACAGTGAGCGGATACCCGTAGTCGTTTTTTTGTTTAAGGTGGTGGGGATCGCGATACTCGTATTTTCATTCTGGGTGTTTCAGCTGGGGGTACTCAGCTATGCAGGTGCGGGGCTATTGATTGCTGCCATATTACTTCATGCTATCAACCTTTACAAGACAGCCGCCAGGGGAAAGGAGGATATTGTAAAAGATCTATTCATTGTCTCGCATTTCTGGCTGGTGTTAACCGCATTGATTGGTCTGACATTGCTGCTGAACCTTCGTTTTGCATTTCTTTCCGAAGATCATCTGCATTACCTGAGGGTGCATTCATTGATCGGCATGGGTGGTTGGTTTCTTCAGTTGGTCATAGGTGTGAGCTCAAGACTTATACCCATGTTTTTGTTAAGCGCCAATGAGGAGCGTAAGTCGTTGCAGGCATCATTCTACCTGCTGAACGGGGCTATGTTGCTTTTCTTTCTTGAGGGGATGGTGCTGGGTACAAGAGCGGGTGGACCTCTATGCCTGCTGATGGTTGGAGCAGCCATAGTGCTGTATGCAAGGTATGTCAACAGGTGTCGTAAGACGGCTATGAGAAAGCAAGCGGACGCGGGTATGCAGCAGAGTTTTCTTGCTATTGTACTGCTGATGGCTGCTATAGTACTATTGAGCTTTCTTTTGTCTATCGCAGGTCAGGAGCAACCTCGCCTGATGGTGGCTTTTGGGTTTTCATTTTTCACTGGTTTTATCTCCCTTCTTATTCTAGGGCAAACATTCAAGACACTGCCATTTATAGTCTGGATGCATCTGGTGAGCCATGAATCCCTGCCCGGTGTCATGCCGAAGGACCTCTATAGCGAGAGGTGGGTTCGTATTCAGATGATCCTGTTCCTGCTGTCCTTCCTGGTGTCGGTGTCCTCAATAATTTTAGGACTGCAACTTTTGCTAGTGGTTGGATTAAGCCTTTTAAGCCTTACTGCTGCTCTTTATTTTGGTCATGTGCTATATATCATTTCAAAACTGAAGAACTATGAACCTCACCATATCTGATTCAAGTTATAACCTGGAGCTACAGGTGCTGAATGCACTTTATGAAGTAAATGACCCGGAGCTGAACATCAATATCGTAGATCTTGGACTGGTATATGAGGTAAGAGTGGATGAGGTGGCCGGACAGATCATGATAGAAATGACCCTTTCGACCCGTTCCTGTCCGCTTGGAGGATTAATTACCAGTCATGTGAAGGTTGCTGCAGAGGGGGCGTTGCCGGGGTATACTGCAGAAGTGAACCTGGTTTGGAGTCCGAAATGGACTTCGGACCGAATCTCCGAAGCCGGGAGAGCAGCGCTTGGGTGGGAGTAGATACATTGACTGGGGAGTAACAGTTGATGATAATAACACATAAAAACATTGATGGTTTGAACGGTTTTTATGCGGCTTACCGCCTGTTTAGATATAGTTTAGGGAAGTCTGGCAGACGAGGTATTACCGGGGTAAGGGCGGAATAAAAAGGATGTAAAAACAAGGTAGATCCCCGGGTAATCACGAGGTAAGTACAGGGTGGGTCGCAGGTCAGGAAACGGGTGAGGGGGATATGCTTAGTTTATCGATTCCGGTATGACGGGTTTTTGGGCTTGTCGTCAGACTCCGTTTCGCTGCGTATGCTAACCGATAATTTTGAGCTTGAAGTTTAGATAGTGTAATGAAACTTCATGTAAGCTCGATTGCAAATATAGCTATAGATCCTTTTTCCGGAAAATTCTGACAGAAAGGATCAGCGGAATAAGGATCCAAAACAGCATGCAGCATACAGAGAATATACTTCCTGTGGCGGATCCCAGGAACTGCTTGAACAATGCACCGGAATAGCCCATCAATACAGCTACATCGAGTTGCAGGAGCATCAGAACTCTTGCAAGGTCGATGGGGTTGAAGGCGATGATGCCAATCACTGCCTGGTCGATGGGGTAGTCGCTGAAGGAATAGATGAAGGCGATGAGCAGGCCGTCGAAGAGCAAAGTGAAGAACAGGGCTGTAATGAGTGCAATGCCTATGCCTTTGGTTTTGTCTTTCGACCTGACGAAGATGAGCAGTGCAAGAGACGAGAAGATGAGCGTCAGAAGAATTCCGGTAAGAACCAGAATCAGAGACTCAGTGCCTGAAACAAGAAATAGTAGCGGAATTCCTACGCCTACTGCGTATGCTGCTGAAAGTGAAAATGCTACGCCGATAAATTCTGAGAGCAGCACCTTTTGTCTTTTGATGGGTTGTGACAGCAGTAGTTCTGTGAATTCCACTGAGTTGAAGAAGTAGATGGTGGAGAACAGGATGGTGATGATGGGTACGAAGAGCAGTGTGACGTTTAAAAGGCTGAGCAGACCTTTGGCAGGGTTTTCATCGATATTGAGCACGCCGAGAGAGAGAACAATCAGCAGAATGGTATAGACGAGGATTGTCCTGTTGCGGAAAAGGTCGAGAAGTACGTATTTAACTATGGTTTTCATTGCTGGCTAAGTCTTGATTCGGGCAGTTGAGTTTGTATGACCTGTGCGATAACCCTGTTCAGGCGTTCTTCACCGGTAGTGCGTTTAAGTTCGTCAACTGATTTATAGAACATGAGGTTTCCGTCCTGCAGGTAGATGATATCGCTGGCGATACCTTCCAGGTCGCTGAGGACGTGAGAGGTAATCAGGATCAGTTTGCCTGCTGCGCGCTCTTTGATCATTTTATCTTTCAGGAGCTCACTGGAGACAGGGTCGAGGCCTGCGGTTGGTTCATCGAGGATGTATATTTCCGGAGAAAAGAGGAAGGCCAGGGATGCGCTTACTTTCTGTCTTGTGCCACCGGAAAGGCTTCGCATGGTTTTGTGTTTCATTTTGTTGAGGCCAAACCCATGGATCAGCTCTTCGTCATAGGAAGTATGTAAGGGTCTCAGCTCTTTGATCAGGTTGATTACCTGCTCAATGGACATGTTATCAGGATAGCGGCCAATCTGGGGCATGTAGCCGATTTTAGACCGGTAGCCCCAATCTGATTTGACTACGTGGCCATTGATGGTAATGGTGCCTTTTTGTGGAATGACGAGACCAAGGATTGACTTGATCAGAGTTGTTTTGCCGGAGCCATTGGGGCCAAGCAGTGAAATCGCCTGCCCCTGTGACATTTCGAGGTTGATATTGTCAAGGGCGGTGAACTTGCCGAACTTTTTTGTTAGTTGCTCAATTTTGATCATAGTTTCCACATTTTCATCTTCGGCTTCTCATCCTTTAGCTCATCGGGTATGACGCTTGGCATTACTTTCTCAACCTGGTCCATGATGTTGGTAAGAAAGCTGCGGTAGAGAATCATTGCAGTGGGAATGCGCTCGGAAATTACAGAATATATGCTGACGGGGTAGTAGGGGATGTCGCCTGTGCCATCACGGTTAAGGTCATATCCGTCGTATTTATCCCAATAGTTATTGGTGAAAGTGTTGAGCATCATGGTTCCGTTTGTGGCTACGTCGAATGAGTTTCCCAGGAAGTTGTTTTTCTCAAAAGTGTTATCTGAGCAACTGGCCTGAATTCTCATTGCCCAGCCGTTTTCACTGAATGTGTTCCAGGCGACATGAATCCTGTTGGTGCCTTCCATGAAGATAGCCACAGTGTTCTTTTGAAAGGTGTTGTACTCAATTCTGCTGTCCGAAATTTCCTTAAGCAATATGGCGTATGATGCATCTCCCCAGTTGTTGAAGAAATTATTGCGGTACATGGTGATGCCTTTCGTGTACATTACGGAAACGCCGGCGCCGTTATTTCTGAAAGTGTTGTAGCTATAGGTGTCATTGTGAGAGAACATAAAGTGCAGACCGTACCGGATGTTGTCGAATGAGTTGTTTCTGTGTACCAGAGACTCTGTCACGAACTCAAAATAGATTCCGTCGCGATGTTTAGAGACTGAGTTATTCCTGATGAGGAGGCTGTTGCATTTCCAGGCGTGTATGCCATTGCCTGCTTTTAGTTCCGTTACTGCGTCTGAAGTGATCGTATTTCCTTCTATGGTACAATGGGTGCTGTTTTGCAGGTAGACGCCGTACGTGGTTTCGAATATCCTGCAATCTTTAACGGTTACGTAGGAGACGTTCTGAATTTTGATGCCAGCCATGTCTACCATGCCACTGTGTCCGGTCCTTCTGATTTCCAGTCCGCTGATCAGAACATTTCGTGCTGTGACAAAGAAGATCTCGTGTTTTTTCTGCCCGTCAAACACGGGATATTCTTCGCCCAGGATGGTGATACTTTTGTTGATGTTGATGTCGTACTGGTTGTAAATTCCCTTAGTGATTTTAATTGTGTCGCCATTGCTGGTTTTGTTGATCAGGTTTTGAAGATTGTCTTTAGGGGTGGCGATCAGTGTGGCAGCCGAGGCATGCGTACATGCCTGCGTCAGTAGCAGGGAAAGAAGAGTGAAGAGTCTATACATGTTATTGAATATTTTCCCAGCTGGTAAAGCTGATTCCCAGGCTGTCTGCAATAGGAGCTCCATCTTCTTCGGAGGAAAAGGCGGCATAGTTGCCGTTCATTGGACTGCGGAAGAAGTCGTGCTTGAGGAATTTGGCGGTCTTTGCGTCAAGCATGCCATCTGTTTTGTTATGGTAGTCTTCTACAAAGAGCAGGTCATTTGGTGATGGTTCGAGTGTTGATATAAACTGCCTGAGGCAGGTGATATCATCAAACTTGTAGACTTTGCCTTTGGCGTCTACCATTTCAGCGCCATATCTTTCGTCCATGATCGTCATCCGGCAATGTGCGCAGGCGTCCTTACCATAGTTGACCGGTTCAAATTTTCTGGAGCAGGAGACTAGCAAAAGGCATGCGGTAGCAACGATAAATAGATTTTTCATTCGAGCTGGTTTTAGATGAGCAGGTCAGGTTGCAATAGTACGAGACTTTGCGATTCTTCCTCTTCGCCATTCGTAGAAGCTGATGCCGACCAGGATAATACCGGCGATGATGAAGAACCAACCGCCGATGTCTGGCTGGGAAAGTGCTTCAAAATTCAGCATTTTTTTATAGCCGATGAGTGGAGGCTGGTATGCCATGCCGGGTACTTTGATTGGTGCAGTGGGATCGAGGTTGTGACCGTATTCATATTCCCACCTCCAGAAGTCGTACATAGAGGCGCCGGCAATGATCAGGAACAAGGCGGTCCAGATATAGTAGCCAATTTTCCGGTTCCAAAGAAATACACCTAATCCAAGCACGCAGAAGGAAATGAAAGCGATGGGCAGATAAATGAATTCTTTGAAGTCAGATTCTTTGATGGTGGCCATGCCGATGTAGTGGTTAAGGCCGTTGATGATTTCCACGTCGCCGGAGAGGTGGTCAATCCAGATGTTCATATAGATGCCTTCGGGATACTGAGGTGCGGCAAGGTCTATTCGCCACATTGGGAAGAACCATAGCATTGCGATACAGGCGATCACAAAGAACACGCTCAGCCGACCCGGCATACTTAGTTTAGTCATGGGAGTAAAATAATAATGGCAGTACACCTAAAGGAATAGTGTACTGCCATTGGGTTAAATATTAGCGCTGTGCGACTGCTGCTGCTCCTTTAGTGGTATCAACACCCCATCTGAGAGGTACGTTACTGCCTTGAGGAGAGACCCTCATGTAGCCTTGCATTTCCTGATGAAGTGCAGAGCAGAAGTCTGTACAGTAGTATGGGTAGATACCAGCTTTTTTGGGTACGAACTTGAGGGTGACAGTTTCACCGGGCATGATCAGCAATTCAGCATTGTCGGCATGTTTGATGGCAAATCCGTGCGGGATGTCCCAATCCTGTTCGAGGTTGGTAACGTGGAAGAAAACAGAGTCTCCCACTTTGATGCCTTCTATGATATCGGGTGTCAGGTGAGAGCGGATAGCTGTCATGTAAACGTGAACTCTATTGCCCTGGCGTTCTACCTTGGTTTCTTTTTCACCCATTGCTACGTAAGGGTGTTTGTTTTTTGCGATATCGTAGATCTTGACACTCTTATCTTTAATCTTGTCCGCAAGAATCGCTTGTGCATAGTGCGGTTCTCCGAGGGTGGGGAAGTCAAGTAGAAGCTGCATTTTATCACCGTCGATAGCGTAAAGCTGGGCGCTTTGTGCAAGTTCCGGACCAGTGGGGAGGTAGCGGTCTTTGGTGATTTTGTTGTAGGCCATTACGTATTTGCCATAGGGAGCTTTGGTATCACCTCCCGGTACCATCAGGTGGCCGATGGAATAGTAGGTAGGCACCCTGTCAAGTACTTCGAGAGTTTTGATATTCCATTTTACGATTTCTGATGATACGAACATGGAAGTGTAGGCGTTCCCTTTGCCATCGAATTCTGTATGCAGAGGTCCGAGACCGGGTTTCTTAACCTCGCCATGTAATGCAGCTTCGTATTTGATTACCGGGATGCCGTGGTATTCACCTTCGAAAGCTTTGCTGGCAATTGCCTGAGTGAACTTCTGATAGGAGAATACTGGTATCAGGGCCGCCAGTTTACCGCTGCCTACGATGTATTCACCGGAAGGATCCACGTCGCATCCATGCGGGGACTTGGGGCAGGGGATGAGGTAGACGAAGTCTTTAAGCTCATTAGGGTCGAGTGTGAGTACTTCCCTGAGCACTTCGCTTGTTGCGGTGTGGGTTTCTTCATGCAGTGTATTGCGATAGTACTCGGTAGCCATCTTTTTTCCTCTGCCGGCTTTGATGTATTCTTCTGCTTTCTTCCAGTTGATAGCGACGATGAAGTCTTTATCTTTTTGAGAAGCGTTTACCTCCAGAAGATGGCTAGCCTGTTCTGTGTTGTAGGTTGAGAAGAAGAACCAGCCATGTGAAGGGCCCTTACCAGCACGGCTAAGGTCAAGATCCATTCCGGGGAGGATTACCTGGAAGGCGATGTCCATGTTGCCGTTGGTTTGATCTACGCTGATGAAAGAAACGGTGCTTTTGAAGTTTACTTTGAAAGAAGAGTCATTAATGGGAGCTTCTTTGTTGTCAATAGGGACAGCAAAGCGTGTACCAGCGATGACGTATTCTGTGTTTTCAGTCAGAAAAGGTGAGGAGTGGTTACCGGCGCTGTTTGGCAGCTCAAGGATTTGTGCAGTTCTGAAAGTGTTCAGGTCAATCCTCGCAACGCGTGGTGTATTGTTTGCATTGGCGAAGAGCCACCGGCCATCATGCTCGCCGTTGGTCTGAGACAAGGCGAGGTGGTGCTGATCGTCCCAGGGAATAAAGCCATGGGTGGATTGCAACATGGGCTTTGTCTCTTCATTGTAGCCCCAGCCGTTCTCAGGGTGTTGAGAGAAGACGGGTATTACTTTAAGTAATCTACCGGAAGGAATTCCGTAAACCGAGACCTGGCCGTTGAAGCCCCCTGAGACAAAATTGTAAAATTCGTCGTACTTGCCGGGAGCGACATAAACTCTATCCGCGGCGTCGCCGCTTACCGCAGCTTCAGTCGTTTTCATCTTACAGCTCTGAATGGTACCTGCCATGACCAAAGCTGCAAGCAATAATGGAAACTTTTTCATAGAAAATTGTGTGTGTGTGATTTATTAGTTTTTACCGTCGTTAAATCTCATGAATTCGAGTACTGCTCTTGCTTCATCGTCGGATAGGTTTTGATTTGGCATACGTACCATACATACCTCCAGCATAGCCTGAGCTTCAGGATCTTTATCCAGCATTTCGTCTACATTAGTTACAAAGTTCATGATCCACTCTGGTGTTCTTCTGTCTGTTACACCTTTCCAGCCGGGACCGACGATGCGCTCTTCAGAGAGTTTGTGACAGGAGAGACATTTTACTTCCGATATCTGTTTTCCTTTAGCTACCATTTCCTGGTCTAAAGGATGGGTGAGCTCTACATTCTGGAATTTGCCGATGCCTTTCGGGTTAGCTTCCTGTTCCACAGGAACGCCGCTCACATCTCCAGGTTCTTTGAGAATTTCTGAGTTGCCTGCAGACTGCTCGTTTTCGTTTGAGCCTCCACAACTTCCGAAAGTGAATGCTGCCGTTAGTGTAATGAGTACGATTCCTTTAATGTTCATAACAGGTGTTTTAATGAGTGAATAACTGTTTTGGTTTTATGATGTAAAATTCGTTTCTGGTATTCTGAGAAAACATGACTTGAGTCATAACCAACGGACAAAGTTGTCTTTTTTGCGCCCTAATTTGATGATCTTTATCATTGACTCTCCTTCAACAAAATATTGCAAAACCTACAAAAAAACTATACCTGTGTTTGCTTAATGCTGCAGTCTGTGTTTCGTTAACTGACAGTCAATGCATTACAGGCATTAACGGCTTAGAGAAAGTTTTGTAACGGGTAACTGAGAATGGTTTTTATGTCGCATCTGAAAACTCTTTCATGAAGGTCAAGGTGTTATTTGCTGGTTTAGCAGTGTGCTGCATTACATCATGTGCAACTAATGATGCGAATACGGAAAGAAGCAATGAAGACTCAGCGAGCAGTTCTGTGATTAACGCTGAGGGTGCAGAGAATAATCCGTATAATCTTCCGGGTTCTGACACGGGAGCCATTCACGAGAATACAACTGAGCCAGGTGTACTGGATAAGGATGCGAGAGACAGTTCGGTTAGCCAGTGACCAACTGGGCGAGCTGGGAGTCCAGGCGTATCAGCTGCATCTTAGATTGTGCAGTCGCTGGCAGTGATTTGTAGTATTCAATTCCTTGTTGGAGATTCGTCTTGAACAAGGCAAAGTGTTTTTTTTGTTTTTCCGTTAATGGTGCACCACATTCTGCTATCTGGTTTCTCAGGTAGTCTATGTATAGCCCGAGCTCGTTGATGAACATATGCGCGCGCTCTAAGCTGTTACGGATGGATGTTCTGCCATAAATATGATCCACCATCTGCTTCAGCGTAAATACTCCTGAAAAGTAGGCGAGGTTGGGGCCTGGGCAGATGGCGACAGCAGACATCTTATGAGGTATGGGTATTTCGTTTTTGAGCCTGACAGATGCGGTAAGTCCTTCACAAAGACAATCCTTTTCCCCGATTTTTTCCAATGCTATTTCTAACTGGGCTCCGTTCAGGCCAGAATCCCTGAGCTGTTTTTCTTTAAGGTTCTGATACTGACGTGAGGCAGTACAAATAGGTAGTTCTGTGAACTCTGTATTGCTGGAGAGATATTTTTTGTAGCATGGACTTCCCGGCCTCTTCTTTTCTATCCTGGTTTTTCTTTGCGCTTCTGAGGAGCTGTGTCTGAAGTTGTGGAAAGGCACCCCAAGGGGGGAAGCATTGCTGAGGAAGAAGTCTTCCTTTTTCGCGCTTGCGAGCTGTGCGAGTGTAGCTTCATCTACATTAGTAGCTTCAGGCACGAGGAGAAACGGGCTCCCCCATCCAACACTATCGAGCTGGTACCAATCGAGCAGGAACCTGTGTTCCTGTGCAGTGCCGACACCACCCTGCGCGGTAAGCTTTTGTTGCGGCACCTGCCTGAAGGGACGGCGGCCTTTGTGAGTTAATGCTTCATTGCAGATCGTGTATAGTTCTTTGGTAAGGGCGGTGCGGTTTTCCCGGAAGTTTTCAAGTATTGGCCCCATAAGCAGGCCGTCGGTGGCGAATGCATGACCACCACAGTTTAGTCCTGATTCGATTCTGAATTCTGAGATCCACAAGCCCTTTTTAGCAAAGATCTTTCCCTGTACCAGTGCGGAGCGGTAGTCACTAACTTTCAGAATGATCTTTTTCTTCACCAGGCCGTTTTCATCAGGGTAGAAGTCGTCGAACTGTTCAGCATAGTTATACAGCCGTGGATTGTAGCCGGCGGAGAAGACAACTGAGGAGGTAAGTTCACTATTGGCAAATCCCCGCAACGCTGAAAGGGCATCTGAGAACTCATCCGGGAGTCTCTCACCTGTCCTGGTATAGCGAGGATTATCCACTTTAGCCATGATGTTTACATCTATGCTGCCAGCTACAATATATTTTCTAAGATGAAGCTGAAGGTCCTGTTTTTCGGTTAATTCGGGTAGTGCAAGCATCCGCAGGTACATCTTTTTTCCTGGTGCGTCTTCAGGCAACAGTTCGAAGTACCTGGTAAGATCACTGTCTGGTTCGAAAGGCATAAGTTTCAAATCCAGCAGCTGTGCCTGGACAATGTCATTTACCAGGTTCAGGTAGGCAGTGATCCTTCTGGCGCGCGCGTCCGTCGCATCTTCCCTGATAGGCGTAAAAGGTACTCCATATACCCCGGAGTAGTGGCGACGCAGGTCATCAAGAAGTTCATCCTCAATAATCGAGATTACGGAAGAGATGCCGAACCGGGCGACTTTGATCGGAGTATCGATGCTAAAGCCAAGTCCGAGGACAGGTATATGAAATGAATGCATAGTGTGCTTTGAAATTATTCACCGGAAAGGTGCTAAGTTCAAGGCTGCGACATCCACAAAACATGACGACGATCAGTAAAAAGATGAACTGTCGTTAGTCATTTGTTTTCGAAGTAGAATGTCAATGCTTATTCCGGGGTTTGCTGTCGTTCGGCAAGTCCAAGTTTCTGAATCTTTTTTCTATCGCCGACGATCCATACGGCGTCCTGCCATTCAAAGACCATGGAAGATTCCGGGTTCAGTATGCGCTGGTTCTTACGTTCGATGCCGACGACCAGTCCGTCTGTGCGCTCCCTGATCTTTGAGTCGCCAATGCTGAGACCTTTAAGCTTGTTGAATTCGTCTACTACAATTTTTTGTAGTACGATATCTTCAACGTGAGGTTGGGTGGATTCAATACTTTCCACAGAATCGAATACCGGTTTGAATGCCTTCATCTGTTCTTCTGTAGCTATAATGCCTGCGTGGTCATAAGGGAGCAGGCGATTGAACCTGCCGGGGGCATGAATTAACTTATCTCCTCTTTTGATATAGGCGATGTTTATACCATAGGTTTCCCGCCACTGCAACTCCATCAGTGTTTTGCCTATGTATTCTGCGTGGGGGTTTACTTCAAGGTCAGAAATATAGGCGGACCAGGGAGCAAGCTCCAGCTGGATGTCTGCATTTTTCTGAATTACATCCAGGCGCAACTTGTCTTTTACAGCTTCTTCGTCTTCGCGTGCATTGAGGTTGGAGATAAAGCGAGATTCGATGCGATGATAGAAAGCCTGTATCCTGCGGGAGAATAGGTAGAAAATCACTATCGATGTAGGTATCGCAATAAATACTGCAGTTCTGGTGCTGAACATCTGGTCCACCCAGAAGCCCAGAAGCAGAATTCCAATTACATAGCGGGCAATTTCGATAACAAGCAAGGGTCCGTGGTTGAATTTTTTGTCAAGCCATAGTTCTTTATATGCGAGCTTATCAGGCTTGTTTGCAACCAGTGCCCAGAAGAATGGGGCTGCAG